>DAOUBO010000270.1:0-8769 GCA_034432695.1 Anaerolineae bacterium
GCCCCCGGCGGGCGGGGCGGCGCCCTTGGCAGCCTGTACGGCGGCTGCTCCGTGTCGGGACTTTGCCAGGAAACGGCCTCTGGTGCTCCGCGCGCTGGTCAGATAGACGCTTGCAGCAGGCGGGGGACTACAGTTTGCCCTCCGCATACTTCCGTCCCAGTTTCTCCAGCATGTCCTTCACCATGGTCGGCAGGTCGTACTGAGGCTCCCAGCCCCACTCTTCCCGCGCCGCGCTGTCGTCTATGGTCCGGGGCCAGGAGTCCGCGATCTGCTGCCGGAAGTCGGGTTTGTACTCGCAGACAAAGTCGGGGATGTGTTTGCGGATCTCGGCGGCCAGTTCTCCGGCGGAGAAACTGAGGCCGGCGACGTTGAAGTCGGTGTGGTGCTTCAGGCGGGAGAAGTCCGTTTCCATCAGCATCAGCGTTGCCCGGATGCAATCGGGCATGTACATCATCGGCAGGACGGTGTCCTCCCGGACGAAGCAGGTATACCGCCTGTGTTTGATGGCCTCGTAGAAGATCTCCACCGCGTAGTCGGTGGTGCCGCCGCCGGGCGGGGTCTCGCTGCTGATGATGCCCGGGTACCGCATGCCCCGCACGTCCAGCCCGAAGCGGTGGACGTAGTAGTTGCCCAGAAGTTCGCCCGTCACCTTGGTCAGACCGTACATGGTGGTCGGGCGGAGGACCGTCTCCTGCGGGGCCGGGTCGCGTGGCGTCTCCGGCCCGAAGACGGCGATGGAACTGGGGACGAAGACGCGGACCATCTGGTGTTCCCGCGCCACCTCCAGGACGTTGTAGAGGCCGTTGATGTTGACGTTCCAGGCCAGGTGGGGGTTCTTCTCTCCCGCGGCGGAAAGGATGGCGGCCATATGGTAGATGGTGTCTATGTTGTACCTGCGGACGACGCGCTCTATCTCCTCCCGTTTGGTGACGTCCACGAACTCAAAGGGGCCGGAATCCCGCAGGGCCGGCCCTGGCGGAGTGTGATGGCCGCAAGCGACGACGTTCTCCGCCCCATACCGTTCCCGCAGGGCGAGGGTCAGTTCGGAGCCGATCTGCCCGCAGGCTCCGGTGACCATAAGGCGCTTCATCTCGCGATGTGTGGTCATAGGGGCTCCTTTCGGATTGTACAGGTTGCAGAGCGCAGGGCACAGGATGCAGGGGCCTACGGCTCCCAGACGTGCTGGACCTGGATGCCGTCTTTGCGCAGAGCCTCCAGCAGCGCGTCCCGGTCCACCCGTTCCACCCGGATGGCAATGACCCGGTCCTCGGGCTTCTCTCCCCAGAACGTGCCAAGGGAGTGGATGTTGCCCCCCAGCGCGGCGATGCGGTCCACCACCCGGGCCAGGCTTCCCACCTTTTCGGGGATGACGACGGTGATGCGCAGGCTGGGGTGCCCGCCTCCCAGCCCTTCCACGAAGACCCGGAAGATGTCCGTGTCGCTGATGATGCCGACCAACTGGTCGTTCTCCACGACGGGCAGGCAGCCGATGCGGTGGCGGATCATCACCTGCGCGGCCTCCTCTATGGGGAGGTCCGGCGAGACGGTGATGACCTCCCGATGCATCACCTGCCCGACGGTCAGCCGGGAGAGGAGATACTGGATCTCAAACTGGCTGAGGGACATCTCCGGCTTGGGGGAAGCGTAGACCAGGTCTTTCTCGGTGGTGATGCCCACCAGTTTGCCCTTTTCGTCCACCACGGGCAGGTGGCGGAACCGCCGGCGACGGATCAGGTCCAGAGCGTCCTTGACGGACGTCTCGGGCGTGACGGTGGTAGGATTGGGCGTCATCCGATCGCGAACCAGCATAGGGCCTCCTTCCGGGATGTTTCCGGACTGCGGCTATAGTTTACCCCAATTCCCGGAAAAAAGGAAGGGCTGTTCAGGTCCTCTGCGCCATGTTGCGCCGCGGCGCTTCCGGCCCTCGCCGGGGCCTTCCCCGCGGAGAGCGTCAGGGGGCCACTCCGAAATCCAGTTGGGCGAAAGGGCCGGTTGGGGGCTTCCTCGCCTCGCCGACCAGATGGACTTTCGCAAAGGACGGGGTGAGGGCCTCCAGCGCGCAGGAGAAGCGATAGAGGGGTTCGTTGAAGGCCAGGTAGGTCGGGTCGCCCACGGTCAGGAGCGCCTGGACTTCCAGGCCGGCGTTTTCCAGCAGGGCCCGCAGACGGCGGGGGGAGTTGGCCCGGTAGAACGTCGGGAAGGTGTCGGCGCCGGTGCGCCCATAGAACCACAGGACCAGACGACCCCCCGCCCCCTGCAGGAGGCGATTGATCCCAACGAGCGGGTGCAGGACGTTCGGGGTCAGGAAAACGAAGGTGCCCCCCGGCCTCAGGACCCGCGCTACTTCCCCCAGAGCCCCGGCTGGGTCGGAGAGATGTTCCAGTACCCACGAGCAGCAGACCAGGTCAAAGGCGCTATCGGGGAAGGGGAGAGCCTCTGCCCGCGCGCAGGCGCGCGGGAGGTCCGGCATCCGATGCTCCGCCAGCGATGCCCAATCGGGATCTACCCCGGCGGCCCATCCGGTGCGGGGACGGAGTTGCTCCAGAACCCCGCCCCGGCCGCACCCCAGGTCCAGGACGCGGGTCTCCGGCCCCAGATGTCGGGCGACCCGATCCCGGTAGACGTGCGTGGCGGGCTGCCATCCCGGATGCTCCCGGCGGTAGCGTTCCCTCCAGGCTTCCTGTCTCTCCAGTGGCAGCAGCGCGGTCATGCTCAGCCGGAAACGGAAAGCGTTCCTTGAAGGACGCTGGAACGGGTCATATATCGGGGGCGACCCGCAGGTCGCCCCTACAGTGGGCGTCTGGGGGCCCGTCGTGCCTTTATTCCACGTAGATTTCCACCCGCTCGTGATCCTCCGCGTCCTCCACTTCCACGATCTTTCCCGTCAGGTTGCTGGTCAGCGTTTCTTCCAGTTCCTGCCAGTTGACGCCCGCGTCCGGAGCAAAGCGCTCCGCGATGCGCAGGCCCACCTTGACCAACTGGAGGGGAAGAGAGACGTTCACCTTGCTCTTTCCGGAGATGGTGTCGGTCACGCGGACGCGCAGGTAGCGCCCGCCGCCATGGGGGCCGGGGCCGGTGGGACCGGCCTTCTGGCCGATGGCACGCAGGAGCGCGGCTGCTTCTTCCGCCGTGATTTTCCCCTCCTCCAGCATCTGGAGAATCTTCAGCCGTTCTTCCGTGGTCATCTCTTCGCCTCCGTAGGTTATGCACCACCCGCGGGAAGGGACTCCGGCTGCGCGGAGGGGCGCTCTGCCCGTCCGAACAGGGCCAGGGTCAACAGCGCGGCCGCGAGATAGGTGGCTCCGGTCGTCAGGAAGAGAGGGGTAAAGCCGAATCGGGCCTGGATCACCCCGCTGATGCCCGGACCAATGCTCTGACCCACCGAGTAGGCGACGCCGATCATCGCCCCCACCGTCCCCCGCTCGTTCTCCCGTACTCGCTCCATCGCGAAGGCAGTGTAAAGGGGGCCGGCCATGTTCATCAGCGTCGCCCGCAGCCAGAACGCCCCGATGGCGACAGGCAGGACGGGGACAAACCCCAGCGCCAGCAGGAAGGGGAGAGAGGCCAGTTGGGTGAAGACGACGGTGCGGATTTTGCCCCACCGTTCCGCCAGGATCGGCGCCAGGAGCGTCGCGCCTCCCATCAGCAACTGGGAGACGGCGAAGGTTATCCCCAGAAGGCTATCGGCGATCCGGAAACGCTCCTTGAAGAAGATGTTCAGATACGGGATGAGCAGTCCAGCCCCCAGCGCGATGATGAGTTCGGGGGCCAGCAGGGCGACCACGTCCCGGCGGAAGGGGATATCCCGCAGGGTGAAGGGCCGACGGCTCTCCGTTGCCTGAGTCCGCGTCTCCCGGATCATCAGCAGAGGGATCAGGGTGAACGCCATGATCCCCTCGGCGGCCAGAAGGGTTGCCCGGTAGGCGACCACGCTCTCCGGATGAGCCCGCAGCAGGGCGCCGAAGAGGGCGGGGAGAGAGCCGCCGACGGCGCTTCCCAGGAAACTCATCAGCATAGAGAGGCCCGATTGCATGCTGAAGAGCGTTGGGCGCTCGTCCTCGGTGGCGTTCTCGGCCATGAAGGCTGGCCCGGCGGCTATGTAAAGGGCGTTGCCCGTTCCGTAGAGGACGGCGGCGACGATCAACGGCCAGTCCGCGCGTGAGAGGGTCAGGAGCAGCGACCCCGGAACAGAGAGGGACGCGCCCAGCACCATCGCGCGCTTCCGGCCAATCCGGTCCACCACAATCCCCATCGGCAGGCCGAAGGCCAGAGCCGTCAGGCTCGTCGTGGACATCAGCAGGCCCAGGAAGGCCTTATCGTTGCCGCGCGCCAGGATGAAGAGGTTCAGCAACAGCATGAAAATCCCGTTCCCCAGCGCGCTGACGGAGGCCGTGGCCAGGAAGAGTTTGGCATTCCGGCTCAGACCTGCAACACGGCGAAATTGGCGGGTGAGGGAGTTCATTTTCGTGCTCCGTGCTCTATGCGACGTGAGACGTGAAACGTGAAACGTGAAACGTGAGACGTGAGACGTGAGACGTGAGACGTGAGGGGGTCAGCGTCCCTCCAGGGCGGCGATGAGGTCAGCGGCCTGTTCGGGGGTGATTTTGCCCTCTTCCACCAGGCGGAGCACCCGGAGGATTTCTTCGCTGGCGGCTTCGGAGCGGGGCGGTTCGGGACGGCGCCCCACGGTCCGCTGCCAGCGCCGTTCGGCCCGTTCGGCCTGCATCCGGGCCCGCTCGGCCTCCCGCCGGGCCCGCTCGGCCTCCCGCCGGGCGGCTTCGCGAGCCTCCCGGGCGTACCGCTCCGCCGCCTGGCGGGCCCGCTCCGCAGCCCCTTCCACCTGCCGGCGGATCTCCTCTCCGTTGAGGGCACGGAGGGCCTCCTCCAGGCGGGCCTCCAGGAGGGCCATCGCCTCCGCAACCCGGGCTTCCACGGTGACGCCGACCTCCTCCAGGGCTGCCGTCCACATCTCCTTTCCCGCCCCTTCAGCGGTCTCCGGCACCAGGAAGATATGGCCCCCTGCGGTGATCTCCAGGAGTGCCTCTCCCGCTCCCAGCGTGCCGGTCAGAAGGCCCTCGGCCTCTGTGAGGACCAGCCCGGGGACGGCGGAGCGGACCCGTCCGCCTGCGCGCAGGGCGAGGCGGACGTCCGCTCCCGCGGGAACGACGATGCGGGCCGCGCCGCCGACCTGGAAGCGGTATGCCGTGCCGGGAGCATACGGGGGGCCCAGTCCCAGGTCGGCCCCCACGTTTTCCACCTGCGCCCCACCGTGCAGTCCGGCCGCCCGGAGGTCCCCCCGCACGGCGTGGACGAAAAGGGGTCCTGTTACCTCGCGGATTCGGGCATCTCCGAAGATTTCCCGGCCGCGGACCTCCCCCATAACGTCCTGCAGGGAGAGGTCACCGTAGATTTCGCCCAGGGTGAGGGGGCCAACCCGGTGGAACGCTCCGTCTCCGGAGATCGTGCCCACCGTCAGGGGGCCGGAGATACCCCGAACCCGCAGGTCGCCCCGCACGGTGGCAAGGGTCAGGCGGGCCGCGCGGGGGCAGGTCAGTTGGGCATCCGCGCGCAGGGTCAGGCGGAGCGCCTCCCCTTCCCGGCGGAGGGAGAGCGAGTCGGCGCCGTTGCTCAGGGAGAGGACAAGGCGCGGTTCGTCCGCTCCCCGGACCAGCAGGTCGCCCAGGCATTCCTCAACGGTGATGGTGGGTTTAGAGGTGGTTCCTATGGTTTGAGTCCACATCGGTCCCCTTTCTGCGTGGGTCAGCGGGCACTCCCGCCGACGGGAGATCCCGCAACCTCCGCTACCGCTGAGCGGTTGGGATCGCCATCGGGATGGTCAGGCTTTGCCGGGTTCTTCGGCCCCGATGGGCGGGCGCGCGCTTCGCCGCGCGCGAGGCCCCCGCGTTCCAGATGGGGACGGGACGGATGGGCTCATCGTCCCGCAGCAAATTCCGGTAGCCTTTGTAGCAGGCAACCATCTCCAGCCACGTCATGGTCTCACCTCCTTTCCTGAGGATGGTGCGATGGGCTGAGGCCCTTCCCGCACGTTCAGAGCCTCCGCAGGGCCTCCTCGGCGGTGATTTCCCGCCGGGCCAGTTGTTGCAGGACCTCCAGGCGGCGCTCCGCGGCCTCCTCCCGCTCCTCCCGTACCTCGTACCCCAGCGCGCGGATGACCTCCTCCAGACGGCTGCGGACGGTGGGGTAGGAGAGTCCCAGTTCTTCCTGCACCCGATTCAGTTTTCCCTCACAGCGCAGGAAGAGTTCCACGAAATCGGCCTGCTCCGGGGTGAGCGCCGCCAGGCGACTGAGAGCGAACTGCCCCTCTATCGCCGTCCCACACTGCGGGCAGACCATTCGGGCCACCCGCAGTTCCTCCTGACAGACCGGGCAGTGAGAGGGTGCGAGGTACATCGGGATCCTCCTGAATGATTTTGAATCCACTGTTAAAGATTTTAACACAAGACTTAATTTTTGTCAAGTGCCAGGGTCTGGAAGGGGGCATTTCAATTTGCGCTCCAGACGGTTGACACGAGACGGGGCCTGCAGTACAATCACCCATAGGGGCGGCCGTTGAGGGGGGCTATCCTGGCCGTCGGAAGCGCAGCCCGTCCGAATGCTCTCCTGCCATGCAAGTGCCTGCTTGCTCTTTCCCCCCCACTGAAGTCTGGCCCTCTCCGGGGCAGCGGCGACTTTTGAGGGCCTCGGAAACCGTCCCGGCCTTCTGGAGGGGCCGGAGGCAAAAAGCCAGAGTTGAGGGGGAGATGGGGGCAAATCGGCCCGCCGACCGGAGAGGGCAGACGGTTCCTTCTGCGTTGGAATGGGGAGCGTCGGAGTGAGCCACGAGGCGCCACGCGCCGAAGCGGAGGGGCGTTTGAACCCTTCGGGGTGGGTCACGGGGCCCCACGCGCCCCAGTTACAGCAGTGATGGAGGTCAGCATGGTCCCGGAAGAGATCCGTCAGCGAGTGGAGCAGTTGCGCCGGGAAATCCACTACCACAACTACCGCTACTACGTCCTGGATTCCCCCGTCATCAGCGACGCGGAGTACGACGCGCTGATGGCGGAACTGCGGCGGCTGGAGGAGGAGTACCCGGAACTGGTCACGCCCGACTCGCCCACCCAGCGGGTCGGCGCGCCGCCGGCCCCGGAGTTCGCCCAGGTCCGCCACCCCGCCCCGATCCTCAGCCTGGAGAACGCCTTCGGCCCGGAGGAAGCCCGGGCCTGGCTGGAGCGCATCTCCCGACTCCTCCCGCCGGGCATCCGCCTGGACTTCGTCGTGGAGCCGAAGATTGACGGCCTCAGCGTCGTCCTCCACTACCGGGAGGGTGTCTTCACCCTGGGTGCCACCCGCGGGGACGGGGAGGTCGGCGAGGACGTCACGGCCAACCTGCGCACCGTCCGCCAACTCCCCCTGCGCATCCCCGCCGCGCCCGACGGCCCCCAGCCGCCGCCCTACCTGGTCGTCCGGGGCGAGGCGTATATGACGCTCCGGGACTTTGAGGCGTTCAACCGTCGCCAGGCGGAGAAGGGGGAGAAGACGTTCGCCAACCCCCGCAACGCCGCCGCCGGATCCCTGCGGCAACTGGATTCCCGCATCACCGCGCAGCGGCCCATCAGTCTGCTCTGCTATCAGGTGGTGGCCTACGAGGGGGAGCCGGCCCCGCCGTCCACCCAGTGGGAGACGCTGCAGTATCTGCGCGCGCTGGGGTTCCCCGTCCCGGAGCAGGCCACCTACTGCCCCGACTTTGAGTGCGCCGTCGCGGCCTGCCAGGAGTGGGAGCGAAAGCGGGATACCCTCCCCTACGAGGCCGACGGGATGGTCATCAAGATCAACGACCTGCGGGTCTCCGCCGACCTGGGCGTCGTGGGCCGGACGCCCCGGGGGATGCTGGCCTACAAGTTCCCCGGCCGGGAGGCGACGACACGCCTCCTGGACATCCGGGTCAACGTGGGCCGGACCGGGGTGCTGACCCCCTACGCTGTCCTGGAGCCCGTCGCGATCGGCGGGGTCACCGTCACCAAAGCCACGCTGCACAATTTTGACTATATCGCCGAAAAGGATATCCGTGTCGGGGACCGGGTGATCGTCAAGCGGGCGGGGGAGGTCATCCCGTACATCGTTGGGCCGGTGGTGGACGTCCGAACGGGCGAGGAGCGGGTCTACACGCCGCCGGACCGCTGTCCGTCCTGCGGGGAGCCGGTGGTCCGGACGCCCGGGGAGGTTGCGGTCTACTGTGCCAACGCGGCCTGCCCGGCCCAACTGGTCCGCCGCATCTCCTATTTCGCCTCCCGCGGGGCGATGGACATTGAGTCGCTGGGGGAGAAGACGGCCCAACTGCTGGTGGACCGGGGGTTGGTTCACGATGTGGCCGACCTTTACTTCCTGCGCAAGGAGGACCTGCTGGGGCTGGAGGGGTTTGCGGAGAAGAAGGCGGAGAACCTGCTGGCGGGGATCGCGGCCTCCAGGGAGCAGCCGTTCAGCCGGGTGCTGACCGCGCTGGGTATCCCGCAGGTGGGCGGGGTGGTCGCGGAGACGCTGGCCCACCATTTCCGGTCGGTGGACCGGCTGGCCCAGGCGACGGAGGAGGAACTTCAGCAGATTCCGGGGATCGGGCCGGAGATCGCCCGCGCGGTGGCGGAGTGGTTCCGCCGCCCCCGGCATCGGGAGATTGTGGAGAAACTCCGTCGGGGGCTGAAGAGACAGGCCGCCACCGTGGTCACCCAGGTCGTGGTGGACCGCAACGACCCCTCCTTCCAGAACCCCACCAAG
>DAOUBO010000271.1:0-11951 GCA_034432695.1 Anaerolineae bacterium
GGGGGCGGCGGGGGGGGGGGGGGGGCCCAGGGGGCCCGCCCCCCCCTACCGCAGTCGGAGGGTTCGGAGCATCCGTGCCTCCTCCGCGCGCGCCAGCCTCGCAACCAGCCAATATCCCACTGCCCCCACTGCGATTCCCCCCACACCGATTAGCCACACCCCCTTCCCGGCCAGAGCCCGCTGCCACAGGGTCAGCAGAACCCCCATCGCGGCCGCGGCCAGGAGACTCCGGCCCACGGAGAGGACCAGAGCCCGCCCGCCCAGTCCGCCCAGTCGGGGGCGGAGAAGCAGCAGCAGTCCCCCCATCTCCAGGAGCGTGGCGACGGAGTTCGCCAGCGCCAGCCCGCCGTGGGGCGGAAGCCCCATCTGGCCGAAGGCCACCGTCAGCCCCAGGCTCAGGGCCACATTCAGCCCCATCGCCACTCCCCCTACCCAGACAGGGGTCCAGGTGTCGTGGAGGGCGTAGAAGGCCCGTGCCAGAATTTCCACCCCCGCGTGTCCCACCAGCCCCAGCGCGTAGAAGGCCAGGGCCCAGGCCACCGCCTCGGTGGACGATGCCCGGAAGGCCCCCCGCTCAAAGAGCAGTGCCACCAGGGGCCGCCGCAAAAACAGGAGCCCCACCGCCGCCGGGACGGTCAGAAAGAGGACCATCCGCAGGGTCGTCGCCAGCGTCTGCCGCAGAGCCTCCCGCTCCCCGCGCGCGGCCTGGTCGGCGAAGGTCGGAAAGACCGCTGTCGCCACTGCCAGCGCGAAGACCCCCTGCGGGAGCAGCATCAGCAGCCAGGCGTAGTTCAGTGCCGAGACCGCGCCCTCACCCAGCCGGGAGGCGATGTTCGTGTTGACCAGGAAGTTCAGGTGGACAACGGCCAGCCCCAGGACACGGGGCGCCATCAGCCGCAGGACCTCCCGAATGCCGGGGTCGGCCAGCGTCAGGACGGGCCGGTACCGTGCCCCCACGCGGGGGAGCCCCGGCAACTGAACGGTCAGGTGCAGGGCGGCGCCGACGACGTACCCCAGAGCCAGGGCCCGGACACTGAAGCGGGGGGCGAACAGCCATGTCGCCAGAATCAGAGCGAGGTTCAACATGCTGGGCGCCAGCGCGGGGAGGAAAAAGTGCTGGCGGGCGTTGAGGATCCCCATCACCACGCCGCTGACGCCGAAGAGGACCGGCGCCACCAGCATCGTCCGCATCAGGGAGACGGTGAGGGCTTGCTGATCGGGTGGGAACCCCGGGGCCAGAATGGAGGAGACAATGGCGGGCGCGATCAGCCCGGCCAGGGCCGCCGCCGCGATGAGGGCGACCAGGACCAGGTTGATGACGGCGCTGGCCAGACGCCAGCCCCCCTCTTCGTCCTCGCGGGCAAAGTATTCGGCGAACGTGGGGATGAACGCCGACGCCAGCGCACCGCCCGCCATCAGGGCAAAGAGCAGGTCGGGAATCCGGACGGCGGCCAGGTACGCGTCGTACTCGGCGCGGGTCCCGAAGGCCGCGCCGATGACCATCTCCCGGGCCAGCCCCAGGGCGCGGCTGACGATGAAGAGAGCCATTACCTCCAGGGCGGCGCGGGCAACGCGCGTTTGCGGGGCCGGGGGTTGCGGCTCCTGACTTTTCGCGGGCATTCGGGTATGTACAGGCCGGTTGCAGGTGCGGTTCGGGGGTAGAACGTCCTCTTCCCAGGCTGGATGCCAGGGGTTCAAATCCCCTCACTCGCTCCTGAAAAGGTCCGGCCAGAAGGCCGGGCTTTTTCTACATCACCCCTGCCAGCCGTGCACCCTCCTCCAGCAGCGGCTGAACCCGGGCCTCATCCGTGGTCTCGCAGTAGATGCGCAGCAGCGGCTCCGTTCCGGAAAACCGCAGGAGCAGCCACCCCCCGTCTTCCAGGTAGTACTTGTAGCCGTCAAAAGTCAGGATATCCGTTACCTTCAGACCGAGAATGCGCTCCGGGCGGGCGGCATCCAGCCGGGACCGGATCTCCTCCCGCCGCTCGGACGGGAAAACGATGTCCAGGCGGCTGTAGTAATAGGAAGCGCCCAGCCTCCCGTAGAGTTCGGCCAGGAGTTGGGAGGGAGACTTTCCGGTTCGGACCATCAGGTCCAGGAAGTAGAGGTTGCCCAGGATTCCGTCCCGTTCGGGGACGTGGCCCCGAAAGGCGTACCCGCCGCTCTCCTCCCCGCCGATCATCGCGTCCGTCTCCAGCATCTTCGGCGCGACGTACTTGAAGCCCACACCCACCTGGTAGACGGGCACGCCGTACATCTCTCCCAGTTTCTCCAGCATAGAAGTCGTGGAGAGGGTTTTGACGATGGCCCCCCGCTCCCTCCGGACCTCCAGCAGGTAGTAGGCCAGGAGAGCGTACACCTGCAACTGGTTGACGAAGCGTCCATGCTCGTCGCCGATGCCCATCCGGTCCGCGTCGCCGTCCAGAATGACACAGACGTCGGCTCCCAGTTCCACCGTCTTTGCCAGCGCGGCGTCCACGTTGGGCGGGATGGGCTCCGGACGGATCATCTCGGGAAAGAGGGGGTTGGGGATATTGTGGATTTCAGTGACGCGGGTCCGTCCGCCGGCCAGGAGTCGGGGAAACCAGCCGATGCCGTTCCCCCACATCGGCTCTACCAGGATGTGGAGCCCGGCGTCCTTGATGCGCTCTATGTCCACCAGGCGGGAGATCTGGGCGGTATAGGCTGGGGCCGGGTCCCAGACGACGATGCGCCCCTCCCGTTGGGCGGTGGTGAAATCCATCCGCTGGACCTCGTCTATGGGCGGGATGGCCGCCTCTATCTCCCTGAGACCGTCCGGGGCGATGGCCGCGCCATGCTCATCCCGAACTTTGAAGCCGTTGTCGGTGGGCGGGTTGTGGCTGGCGGTGATGTTGATGGCCCCTGCGGCTCTCCGCTCCACCACGGAGAAGGAGATGACCGGGGTGGGGGTGGGGCCCTCCGTCAACCAGACCCGAAAGCCGTTGGCGGCCATCACCTCCGCGGCCGCGATGGCGAAGTCGCGGGAGGCGAACCGCCGGTCGTGGCCGATGACGATCTCTGTTCCCCCTTTGCCGTGGGCCACAAGGTAGCGGGCAAATCCCTGTGCACACCGACGGACGTTGTCAAACGTAAAGTCCTCGGCGATCTTCCCGCGCCAGCCGTCGGTGCCGAAACGTATCACGTCGTGCATGTTGACCTCCTCCTTGGCATGATATATCCACAAGATGGCCAATCCCTACCGAACACCGCGTCGGCCGGCAAGCCCGGCTTGAGGGCCCGGTCGGGATTGGGGATGACCACGCCAGGCCTGGTAGGCGCCGTCGCGATTGGCCCCGGCCTGAGCCAGGAGCGCGCCGGCCCGGGCGCGGGCCAGTTCCAGGTCGTCGGCGTCGTTCTCGCAGGCCGTATCGTACCCCAGGAGCCGCAGCCAGCGCGCCAGCCGCCCCAGCATCCCGTCGGCGAGAAGGCGAAGAGGTTCGTCTTTCCCGGTCATCGGTTAGAGCCCGAGTGGAACGGAACGTGCCCCTATTATCGCACAACTTGCCAGAAAGTTGAAGTGCCCGCTTCTCATCCCTGTCCTCTGCCCCTACTGCGGCGCCGGATGCCGCCTGGGGCTGCGGGTGGAGGACGGCCGGGCCGTCGGCGTGGAGTACCTGACCGACCACCCGGTCGCCCTCGGCGCCCTCTGCCCCAAGGGCAACGTCGCCCACCAGATCATCGGCCACCCCGACCGGCTGCAGCGCCCGCTGATCCGGGAGAACGGTCGGCTCCGGGAAGCGGATTGGGACGAGGCGCTGAGCCGGGTGGCCCAGAACCTCTCCCGCATCCGCCAGGAACACGGGCCCGACGCGCTGGGCTTCCTGGCCTCCGCCAAAGCCACCAACGAGGAGAACTACCTCTTCCAGAAACTGGCCCGCCTGCTGGGGACGAACAACGTGGACCACTGCGCCCGCCTCTGCCACGCCCCCTCGGTGGTGGGGCTTCGCCGCGCCCTGGGCTCCGGCGCGATAACCAACCCCATCCCCGACCTGGCGAACGCCCGCTGTATCCTGATCGTCGGCTCCAACTTCGCCGAGAACCACCCCGTCGTCGCCCGCTGGGTCTGGGAGGCGAAGGACCGGGGGGCCACCGTCGTCGTCGCCGACCCCCGCTACACCCCTACCGCCCGCATGGCCGACCTCTTCCTCCCCCTGCGCCCGGGGACGGACGTCGCGCTCCTCAACGGCATGGCCGCCGTCATCCTGCGGGAAGGGCTGGCAGACTACGGTTTCATCGCCGCCCGGACCGAGGGCTTTGAGGGACTGCGGGCCGCCCTGGCGGGCTTCACCCTGGAGGACGCGGCGGCGGTCACCGGCCTGGCCCCTGGAGACATCCTGCGCGCGGCCCGGGCCTACGCCCGCTCCCCCGCCTCGGCCATCGTCTACTGCATGGGCGTCACCCAGCACACCGTGGGGACGGATAACGTCCTGGCCTGCGCCAACCTGGCCCTCCTCTGCGGACAGGTGGGACGGCCCGGGGCGGGGCTCTTCCCCCTGCGGGGCCAGAACAACGTCCAGGGCGCCTCGGATATGGGCGCGCTGGCGGAACTGCTCCCCGGCTACGTCCCCGTGGCCGATGCCGAGGGGCGCCGCCGCCTGGCCCGGCTCTGGGGGCGGGAGGACCTGCCGGATTCCCCCGGCCTGAGCGTCGTGGAACTGATGGGGGCGGCGCTGGAGGGCCGCGTGCGGGGGATGGTCGTGATGGGGGAGAACCCCGTCGTCTCCGACCCGGCGGCGGGGGAGACGACCCGGGCGCTGGAGAACCTGGAGTTTCTGGTCGTCCAGGACCTCTTTCTGACCGAGACGGCCCGCCTGGCCCACGTCGTCCTCCCGGCGGCCTGCTGGGCCGAGAAATCGGGAAGTTACACCGACACCGAGCGGCGCGTCCAGTGGTCGCCGAAGGCCGTGGAGCCGCCCGGCCAGGCCCGCCCCGACCTGGCGGTCATCGGGGAACTGGGGAGACGGTTGGGGCTCTGGGAGCGCGCGCCGGGCCCAGAGGAAGTGCTGGCGGAAATCAACCGCGCCGTCCCGGCCTACGGGGGCATCACGCCGGAGCGTCTCCAGGCCGCGCCGGAGGGCATTTTCTGGCCCTGTCCGAACTCCGCCCATCCGGGGACGCCGGTCCTGCACCGGGAACGGTTCGCCACCCCCAGCGGTCGGGGACGGTTCCACCCGGTCGCCCATCGCCCCCCGCCGGAGAGGCCGGATGCCCGCTTCTCCCTCTGGATGACGACCGGGCGCGTCGTCGTCCACTACAACTCCGGCTCCATGAGCCGTCGGCTGCCGGAACTGGCCGCCTACGCCCCCGAGGTCTGGGTGACGGTCCACCCGCAGGACGCCCAGCGGCTGGGGGTGCAGGACGGGGAGAAAGTACGGGTGCGCTCCCCCCGGGGCGACGTGGAGGCCCGGGTCCGGCTCAGCGACCGCATACAACCGGGGCTGGTCTTCCTGCCGTTCCACTTCCCCGGAGTGAACGCTCTCACCCTGAAGGAACTGGACCGGGAGGCCCGTACCCCGTCCTACAAAGTGGCGGCCTGCACGCTGGAGCCCGTCGGCGTGGAGGAGGGATAAGATGGGCCGGGAAATTCTGCTCCGTCCGGAACGGTGTATCCTCTGCTACGCCTGCGAGGTGGCCTGCGCGCGGGAGCACGGAGGCCGGGCGAACGTCTGGGTGGTCCCTGTGGACGGGGGTGGAGTCCCTGTCCTCTGCCGGCACTGCGAGAGCGCTCCCTGCATCGCGGTCTGTCATACCGGGGCGCTGGTGCGGGAGGGGAACGAAGTGCGGCTTCTGCCGGAGCAGTGCACCGGCTGCGAACTCTGCCTCTGGGCCTGTCCCTTCGGGGCGGTGGGGCTGGACCTGGAGGGGAAGCGGGCCTACAAGTGTGACCGCTGCGCGCATCGGGAGGAGCCGGCCTGTACCCTGACCTGTCCCAGCGGCGCGCTGACCTACCGCTGTGTGGTCGACTTTGCCGCCTGGCGGCGGACGGTGGCGGGGCGGGAGCCGGCCGTCGGCCTGGAGAGGAGGGGGCGATGAGAGGGCTGCTGGTCAACCCGGACCTGTGCTTCGGATGTCGGGCCTGCTCGTCGGTCTGCCCGGCCCGCCTGATTGCCCTGTGGGAGGAGGACGGTCGGCGCTTCCTGCGTTTCCCCGGCGTCTGCCAGGAGGATTGCTCCCGCTGCCAGGAGGTCTGCCCGCCCGGCGCCATCACGCTGGCGGAGGTGGCCGGGACGCCGGAGGGGGTGGAACTGACGTTCGTCCTCCAGCGCTGTGCGGCCTGCGGGCGACCCTTCGCGCCCCAGAGGGCGCTGGCGGCGCTGCATCCCCGGGTCCAGGAAGCGCTGGGGGGCGGCGAAACCTCCTGGTGGGACCTCTGTCCCTCCTGCCGGCGCGGGCTCTAAAAGGTTCTCTGAAAGTAACTGCTTGCTCTTTCCGCCTGAAATTGGTACACCTGGCACTCCGCACTCAGGGAGCAACTTGCCGATTTTCGGAACGGTGCACAAAATCCAAAGAGCCCTGCCGGTGGCGGTTTTTGGCTCCCTCACCCTCTACCACAGGCACAAATTTAGGGAACTGTAGGAGGGGCGACCTGTTGGTTGGCCCGCATAAAGGCGACTGCTGGTTGCCCCCCATAAAGGCGACCGGCAGGTCGCCCCTCCGGGAGGCCTTCGGTCGGTCTTCGCCCGGGGGCCGGGCTGAAGGGCTCGTAGAAAACCGTCGGGTTGTTTAGAGTCCGGTGGTAGAAGGGCCGCGGGCAAGGGGCCGAATTTCAGGCCCGGGTCCGGGTGCTGGAGGACGCGATCAGTACCAGACAACGAAGGATGTCGGGGCGACGATGGTCTGGATTCCTGCCTGAACAATGACTTCTATCAGGATTTTCTGCCCCGACGGGAGGGAGTAGAAGGGGAAGGTCAGGCTGGAGATGCCGCGCTGGTCCGTTGCTTCCATCGGGTAGGAGACGACCCCAGAGGGGTAGTAGACGCGAACGGTCGCCACCACGCCCCTCAGGGGACGACGGCTGAGGTCGGTCACGTACAGGAAGACGGTCTGATACCCCTCCCGCCCGGTGACGGGATATTTAACGAACGCATAGGCCCGTACCGCCGGAGCGCTCTGGTCCGCGGCAAGAGGACGGGGCTGAGCAGGAGGCGGTTGCGGGTTGAGGTATTCCGATGGCACGCCGAACTTCCGGATGTAGGCCTCTCCCAGAGCCCCCACAACAACCCGATCCCCGCGGGGGCGCTCCGGATGCCACTCCATCCGGGTCCGCTGAAAGTACTGGACGATACGCCCTCCCTCTACCATCGGCTCCGTGATCGGGTAGCCGAAGATGTCCAGTCCCCCGTTCTGATCGTAGAACTGGAGAAAGGCGTAGGAGACGACGTGCCCTGTTTCCGGGAAGTAGCGTTGCATCGGGTTCCCGCGAGGGATCTTGTTGGCAGGGATTGGCGGCTGGCGGTACCCCAGTTCCTCTCCCAGCAGGCCCAACTGGACTTTGTACGGGTCCGGGTTGTAGGGGTGCCATTCCATCCGCACGTTTTCAAAGTACTGCACCCATAGCCCCCGGCGCGCATCGTAGAACACTTCGGTCAGTGGGTAGCCCAGGATGCGACTTCCCCCACGGGTCCGGAAAAACTCCAGAAAGGGGCCTTTCACGTAGTGGCCGGTGGACTGGAAATATTCCGAAGGTTCGGAGGGGAAGGACGGCTGTTTCACTGGCGCGGCAACGACGGGGACAGCGAGCCAGACCAACAACACCGCCTGAACCAGAAAGCCGATCGTTTTATACCTTACGAATCTCCCCGCCATCGCGATTTTCCCCCGAGAGAGTTTATCCCGTTTATGTATAATATAGTATAAACATCGGGGAGGCCCGTGTCAATCCCCCAAAATTCCCACACTTCTATGGAGGGGCAGTTCAAAGGCGGTAACGCTTCCGGCTTGTCTGAATAGCCCCTCTCCCCCCATTCCCCCTTCGCGGTGCAGCCGTGGGGAGGGGCAAGGAACGAGTCATCCATTTCGGGCGAAGATGAACCATCCCTTATTATCTGGACTTTGGAGAAACCACCGAGATGCAAGCCGAAATTTCATTTCGGCCTACGGGCCATCCATATATGGGCATCGGCAAATGGATAAAGCCCACATATGTGGTATGGGCAAGGCGCTCTCCCTGGCCCTCTCAGTTTGTCCAAAGTCCAGTATTATGGGGTGATGGTAAACGTGAACGCTCCCTGGAAGCGGTCTTCTATCCAGATGCGCACCTCATAGGTGGCCGGGTCGTATCCTCCCGGGCGGCGGTAGTAGAGAAAGGTCATTCCCTGCTCCCCCACGATGTAGGGGCAATCGGGCATCCGTACCCACCACAGGCAGGTGTTTCCGTCCAGGTACTCCCCCTCTCGGTACCATCCGTAGGTCCACTGGACTCCCCGGCTCATCCCCTCGTAGCGGATGAAGGCGTAGACCCGGAAATCTCCCGCCCGGAAAGAGTCGCCCGGCTCAACAGGCCGTCCGTTTTCCTCCCCCAGGGCGAAGGTCCAGAGAGTGATGCGTGCCTCCGGCCGCGCTGGGACGGCTCCCGGCAGGGGAGAGAGGGCCGTTCCGGGCAGCGGATAGCCTGGCGTCGGCGTGGCGGTGGGGGGAGGGATCGGGGTGGGCGGGACCGGGGAAGGCGTCGGCGTGGGGGGAGCGGGGGTTGCGGTCGGGGCCGCAGAGGGCGTGACCGTTCGGGTCGGTGGTGTCCAGGTGGAGGTCGGCGAGGCGGCGGCCAAACCCGGCGCCGAAGCGACGGAGGAATGAAAGCGCAGGTAGAGCGTCGCTCCCCCCAGGAACATCATCGCGAGGGCAATCCAGAGCCATAACACACCTGCCCGACGAGCGGCCTCGCGCAGAAAGTAATAGCGGGCCCGTCGCGCGTCCCGAAATCTCAGGAAACTGAGCCCCATTGCCAGGGCGGCAAAGGTAAAAAAGACGATAAACACCCATCGCAGCAATAACTGGATTCCGGACGACACGTACTTATTCCTCTCCGTAGGTGGCAACGACCTCCGGTTTCAGAACGCCTATAAAAGGAAGATTCCGATAAGCCTCCGCGAAATCCAGCCCGTAGCCCACAACGAACTCATCGGGGATTTCAAACCCTACAAAGTCCACGGGAATGGCGATTTCCCGTCGGGTGGGTTTGCTCAGCAGCGTGCAGACCCGCAGACTGGCGGGATGGCGGGTCCGCAGGTTCCGGGTGATGTAGTCCAGCGTCCGCCCGGTGTCTATGATGTCCTCTACGATCAGGACGTGCCGCCCCTCTATGTTCCGTTCCAGGTCCAGCAGGATCCGGACCACGCCGCTGCTCACTGTCCGCTTCCCGTAGGAAGAAATAACCATAAAATCCACCTCGTGGCGGAAGGCGAGGTGGCGGGTCAAGTCGGCGAGGAACACGAAGGCGCCCTTCAGAATGCAGACCAGGAGCGGAAAGTCGGCGTCTTCGTAAACGCGATTGATTTCCTCTGCGAGGGACCGGACCCGATCCTGAAGGACGTCTTCGGGAATGAGAATTTTGGCGATATCGTCCCGGAGTCCCATGGATACCTCTGGGGGGGAGATATAACCATTATACCTCCAATTCCGGTTTATCGCAAATTGTTTCCACCTGTGGGGTGCATTTCAATTTCCTGGCGAGGCGCCCTGGGCGACCCATCCAGACTGCTGTGCTGGCAGCAACTGCATAGATGGTAATTTTCCCAGGCGCAATACCGCCGGGCGGAGGGCGGCTGGCCTCTCCGAACCCTGGCGATGAACAAATACGGCTTTCTTTTTGTCCTGGACTTGGGACAAACTGAAAGGGCCAGGGAGAGCGCCTTGCCCATACCACATATGTGGGCTTTATCCATTTGCTGATGCCCATATATATGGGTGGCCTGTAGGCCGAAATGAATTTTGGCTTACATCCCGGTGGTTTATCCAAAGTCCAGTTGGGCAAGCGGACGGCGAAAAAGAGGTGCCGGGCACGGAAGTGCCCGGCACCTCTACCGGCCTCTCAGGGCTACCGAATCTCGTAGACGACCTGGACGCTGACGGTGACGGAGAAGGCGCCCGGAGAGATAGAGGGCGCTTCCAGGCCGCCGCCCCCCACTCCTTCTGCCCGCGCTACGGCCGCGACGGGGTACCAGCCCCCCTCGCTCACCAGGACCGGTTTGCCCAGGGAGATCCCCAGGACCTGGGCCATCTGTTCGGCCTGAGCACGGGCATTCTCCAGCGCCTTCTGCCGCGCTTCCTTCACCAGCGCGTCGGGGTTCTCCACAGTGAAATCCACGCTGGCGATGGAATTGGCGCCCGCCTCTACCACGGCGGCCAGCAGATTGCCGGTCTTGCTCAGGTCCCGCAACGTCGCCATCACGAAGTGGGAGGCGTGATAAACGACCTGCCCGGTGGGCTGTCCGGTCTGCGGGTCGTAGACGGTCTCCACCCATACGTTGTAGCCGGTGGTCTGGAGGTCTTTCTCGGCCACGCCCACCTCCCGGGCAGCCGCAATGGCCCGGTTGATCTTCTGGGCGGCCTCGTTCACCACCGCCGCCGGATCATCGCCCCGCAGGTCCACGCCAAAGGTAACCCGCACAATTTCCGGCTCGGCGCTAACGGTTGCCGTACCGGTGGCGATCAGTCCCTGGGTGATGGTCCCGCCGGAGACGTAGGCGACGCCGCCTCCCCCCAGCGCCCGTGCCGGTTCGCCGGCTGCCAGGGTCGGGGATGTTCCCGCCTGCCCGCAGGCAGACATCGTCAGAAGCAGCAACGCCGAAAGGGCGATCGGCCAGAATTTGGGTTTCATCTTTCCTCCTTTTGCTTGAGATAGGGCGCGGATAGGCGCCGGAATCGGTGAGTCGCCGATTCGGGTACTGCTTTCTGGACGCTGGAAGGGGGCATCGGGTTCCCTGATGAAGTTGCCGTCATTAGAGAATTTACCACACAGGACACAAAGGGCACAACTTCGTGTCCCTTGCGTCCTTCGTGGTTTTTCCGAATCTGTTATTCCCCCGTCACCCGTCCAGGGGAGGGATTCCAGCTGACGTAGAAATCCCGGGAGCAGTCGTCCCGGTCGCTATCTGGCGGGTAGCGCTTCAGCGACGCCCCCCACGGGAAGGTGTCCTCCGGGTCCATCGGGAAGGGCACCACGCCCGCGCGCGGCTCCCCGCCCCAGGCCACGCTGTCCACCAGCACACTGTCCGGCTTCAGGAGCAGCACTTCATCCTGCGCGTTCCCCAGCGCCAGCCCGAAGCCCGCCCAGGAGCCCACCGGGGCCAGGTCCGGCACCAGTGGGTCGCAGGCCGTCCACTCGTAGGCCGGGTTGAAGCCGTAGGCCCGGGCGAAGTTCGTCGCGCAGGCCGCCACGACGACCACCTGCCCCTTCAGCAGTTGCGCCCCCGCCGGGAACGCATACCGCCCGTCCCCGTAGTCCCCGACGTCCATCGCAGCCCCGATCGTCCAGCCCCCGATGTTCATCGTCGGGCCGGGTTTGTAGATTCTTATCCACTCGTAGCCCGCGTCGGGGCCGGTGGGGTTGATGAAGACCTCGCTCACCAGCGGGTGGTCCGCCGGAGGGACGTAGTCCCGGAGGACGACCGGGAGGTAGAGGGGGAAGACCAGCGGCGCGTGCGCCCGCGCCCAGTCGTGCTCAAAAACCGTCATCAGAAAATCATAGGCGTCGGCGGAGGCCAGTTGCAGCACCACCTCCCGGTTCGCCTTATTGGACGTCTCCGTGCCGTTGACGCTGCCGATGTGGACCCACTTCTCGCTCCCCACCTGCACGAAGAAGGTCTTGGCGTGCACTCCCAGCCCGGTGACGTTCCCCAGCCGGCAGGAAAGGGAGAGAGTCCCCGCCTGGGCCAGGCCGTTCAGGTAGAGGCAGGGGGCGGAGGTGGGGCCGGGAGCGCAGTACTCCGCCA
>DAOUBO010000272.1:0-2117 GCA_034432695.1 Anaerolineae bacterium
CAGCAGGCTCGGGAGACCGCGGGAGCCGAGGTTCAACTGGAGACCGCAGGGGAGGTCCGCCGCTGCCATCCGGATGTGGAACTGGCGGCCTACCGCGTTGCCCAGGAGGCCCTGAACAACGCCCTCCGGCACGCCAGCGCGCGCCACATCGTCATCCGGGTGCAGCAGGACGCCGACCATCTGACCCTCACGGTCGCCGACGATGGCGCGGGCTTTGTCCTCCCTCCCCGACCGGACCTGTTGACCTCCCAGGGGCGGTTCGGCCTGGTGGGGATGCAGGAGCGGGTGAGCCGCCTGGGCGGGCGGCTGACCATTGATACGGCGTCCGGTCGCGGCACACGGGTTATCGCCCGGTTCCCGATTCACCCTCGTGGCCCCGGCCTGCCCCCTGCCTCCTGACGGGAACGCACGGGCCGTTTTCCCCTTCCGTCCCCCCGCCAAATGGCGCTCCTCTTCCCTTCCCTTTTCGGGTATCCTGAGAACAGAAATTTCCCATCGGGAGGTTGGGCATGAAAGCAGGTCTGTGGATCGGCATTGGTATTGGGATCGTTCTGACCCTGGTGACGGCCGGGCTGATCGTGGGAGGGATCCTCCTGAACCGCCAGGTCTGGGCGGGCACACCGGCCATCTCCCCCCAGCCGGAAACGGCATGGGGATACCCGAGCATCCCGGGGTGCGGGGGGATGGCATATCGCTGGGGGACTCCGGCCGGGCCCGGAGCGGTTGCACCGCAGCCGGGGGCTGCACGGGGTTACTCCGGAATGCCCGGCTGCGGCTGGACAGGCCCTCGCTGGAGCACGGGCACTCCCCCCACGCCGACCCTGACGCTGGACGACGCGCGTCGGGCCGTGGAGCAGTACATCGCCGCTCTGGGCATTCCCAATCTGGAGATCGCGGAAGTGATGGAGTTTGAGAACAATTTCTACGCCATCGTCCGCGAATCCGATACCGGCATCGGAGCGATGGAAGTCCTGGTAGACAAATGGACCGGTGCGGTCGGTCCGGAGATGGGGCCGAATATGATGTGGAACACCCGATACGGGATGCACGCCCGGATGATGGGAGGCCCGGCGGTAATCGCCAGCACCCTCTCGGCGGAGGAAGCGTTGCAGATCGCCCAGCGCTGGCTGGACACCTACCGGCCGGGAGTGACCGTTGAAGAGCACGCCGATCCCTTCTACGGCTACTACACCATCCACACGCTGAAGGACGGCCAGATTGAAGGGATGCTCAGCGTTCACGGGATCACCGGCCAGGTCTGGTATCACACCTGGCACGGACGGTTCATCCGGATGGAGGAGGAATGAAACAAAGTGACGGCCACCCCTGGGGGTGGCCGTCACTTTGCATGGCAGTCTCTATGCTTTCACCACCTTCACCCGGGTGTCGTAGAAGACGGCGGAGCCGCCCACCGGGTCCACCAGGCAGGTGTTCTTCAGGTAGGGGTCCACCCGCATGGCGGCGTTGGCGTGGATGCCCGTCGCCCGCCGGGGGTCCCCCTTGACCACCTGCCCGTCTATGGAGATGTCCGAGGCGCCGTAGGCCCAGTGGCCGTGGCCCAGGCTGAAGGCGATCACCCCGGGCCGCAGTCCCTGCACCACCCGGACTTTCCCCACCATCGGCTTCTTCTGCCCGTTCCCCAGGTCCCAGACCCCCTCGGGGTTGTCGGGCGAGATGACCTTCACCGGGTCTCCTTCTTTGAGCCCCAGCCGGGCCGCGTCCTGCGCGTTCATCAGGACGTAGTTCTCCGGCGCCACCCCCAGGAGCCAGTAGTTGGAGATGGTCCGGCTCTTGGTGTGGAAGATCTCCCGGTAGGTGATGAGGACCAGGTCGTAGCCGGCCTTCTCGTCCTCCAGGGGGTTGCCCAGCACGTCCAGCGGCGCCGGGATGTAGGTGGCGCAGCCGAAGTAGGGCTTCCCGGTCATCGCGCTCCTGGTGGTGGCCGTCTTCTCCTGGTAGAGGTTGATGAGTTTCCCGTATTTGTTCTTCACCTGCGCGCCCTCGTAGGCTTTGGCGAAGTCCTGGAAGCGGCCGCCCCGGTTGAGCACGTAGACCACCTTCCGCCACAGGTCCTCCCCCACGATGGCCTTCCACCGGTCGGGGTCAAAGACGCTCTT
>DAOUBO010000273.1:0-7787 GCA_034432695.1 Anaerolineae bacterium
CCTGCCCCCCCCCCCCCCCCGTCCCCGGCGGCCGCGGGCCCGCCCCCCCCAGCCGGTGGATGCCGGCCACGCCCACGTCGTAGGCCATGTACACCTCGCACCCCATCTCCCGGCAAACCAGCGCGGCCTCCTCGGCGATGGGGATGTCGGAGGTACCGGCGGGGGGGGACCCCGCCCCCCCCCCCGGTCCGGGGTCGGGGGAGGCCCGGCTCCCGGAGGCCGGCGGCGCGGGCCGGCGCGACCCACTCCAGTTCCGCCTCCCCGGCGAACTCCTCCCGCAGCCGGGCCTCCAGTTCCGGCCCGACGCGGCTCAGAATGGCCCGCCCCGTCTGCTCCAGGAACGCGCGGGCGATGGCGAGGGCCTCGTCCACCGATTTCCGCTCTGCCAGGATGACTTCCGGAACCCCTTTCCGGCGGGCTCGTTCAAAGTCCGGGACGGCGAACGGCAATCCTTTCATCAAATCTACCTTCCCACGGGTGTCTGCACGGCCTCACGGGCCTGTGTGCCAGCGCTGGGGAGCGCCCGTTCCCGGACCAGGTGGGCGGTCGCCAGGCCTGCCAGGGAGAAGCAGGCTGCAGCGCCCAGAAACGGCATCCGCAGTCCGCCCACCACCGCCAGCGTCGTGCCCACCATCGGCCCGACGGCGTTTGCCAGCGAAACGACGGTGGACTCCAGGCCGTAGACCGTGCCCTGGCGCCCCTCCGGCGCCAGAGTAGCCAGCGCCGCGCTGATCGTCGTGATCACTCCCCCCATCGCGAAGCCGGAGGCGACCTGCAGAACAGCCAGGAGGACGATGCTGGAGGCGAAGTGCTGGGGGATGTAAAAGACGGCGGAGGCGAGGAGGGAAAGCAGAATCGTGCGGCGCTTGCCCAGCCGGTCGCTGAGACGGCCCAGAAGGACGGCTCCGCCGGCGCCCGCTGCGGCGTTGAGGCCCTGGACCACGCCAGAGAGGGTGGCCGCTGCTCCGGCCGGGACAAGGGACTGAATGACCAGCGGCAGAATGGGCCCCATCAGCCGCGCAGCCATCCGCGCCAGGAAGCGAACGCCGAAGACGCTGGCCAGCGTCGCCGAGGAGAGGACGATCCGGAGGTTGTTCAGAAGCCCCAGCCCTCGGGATCGGAGGGCGGGCGCGGGGGAGAACTCTTCCCGAACCCAGAGGGCGACGGCGACGCCGCCCAGCAGGAGAAGCCCGCTGGTGGTCAGGAAGGTGGCCTGGAAGCCCAGCGTGTCGGCGACAAGGCCGCCCATCATTGGGCCGAAGGAAGATCCGATGTAGACAGCCATCTGGAGCAGGCCCAGGGAGCGCCCCAACTGATCGCGCGGGGCCGTGCTGGCGACCAGCGTCGTCGCGGCGGCAACCGTCCCCGTCAGCATGCCCTGGATGGCCCGCAGCAGGGTCAGTTGGAGGGGGGTACGGGCCAGGGCCATCAGCCCGATGACCAGCGCCCCTCCAAACATCGCGCGCTCCACCATCGGTTTGCGGCCGTACCGGTCGGCCAGCGACCCCCAGATAGGGGCCATCACCGCCATCGTGACCGCGTGGGCGGAGAAAATCGTCCCCGACCAGAACTTCACCGCGTCGGGCGACGTGACGCCCAATCGCTGGACGTAGAAAGGAAGAATGGGGAGGACGGAAGAGAAGCCGAGGATCGCAATGAACTCGGCACACCAGATGATCCAGAGGTTCCTTCGCCAGAGGGCAGGAGCAAGGCTGTTGGACATCGTCTGCTTTTTGTACCGGTTCCTGAGTTGGGAAGACGCAACGGCACTTCCGGGAGCGCCTGACACGTTCCACAGCGTGTAGCGCAAGGTTCATCTTTCGGCTCAGGCTTATCCCTATCTGCTCTGTTCAGCCTGGCTGACGATAGTCCGGCGGGTCGCGATATACCACGATGAGATGGTTCTCAGACGGTCCGAGGGGTACATCAGAGGCCCCATCTGCACCCCCTGGACCTTCCGGTCCACGCCGTAGGTATAGACGGGCTGGTACAGCAGGATGGCCGGCACCTCTTCGGCGAAGAGTTCCTGAAACTCCCGGTAAAACTCCTTCTGCCGGTTCGGGTCCGCCGTGATGCGCGCCGTCTCCAGCACCTCGCTGATTCGGCGGTGGTCCAGGCCGGCGTAGTTCTGCCCCCCCGAGATTTGCGTCTGATGCCAGAAGGGATAAGGGTCGGGATGGCCGGGAAGGGCGAGTTCCGCCAGGGCGGCCTGATACTCCCGGCGCTCCAGGCTCTGCTGGACCTCCAGGGGCGCGGCCGTCGCCACGGAGACCTCCACGCCGATCCGCTGCCAATCCCTGGCCACCTCCTGAGCGAGGGCGATCCGGAGCGGGTCCGTGGGGACCAGAAGGGTAAAGGAGAGCCGGCGCTCTCCCTTGGTCCGCACCGAACCGCCGGGGGGCAGCACCCATCCGGCCTGGTCTAAGAGGGCGGCGGCCCGGTCCGGGTCGTAGTCGTAGTGGTGGATGCCCTCGTAGTAGGCCCAGGTCCCCGCGAGGATCGGGCTGTGTGCGACCAGCGCCTGCCCCTGGAGGAGACCGTCTACCAGCGCCTGCCGGTCCAGCCCGTACAGCAGGGCCTGTCGGACCTCTTTCTCCTGAAAGAAGGGCAACTCTTCTTTCTTCCCCAGGTTCAGGAAAATCAACACCTGCCGGGCGAGGGGAGCGGAATAGAGGTTCAGGCCTTCCTCTGCCCGGGCCATGGGGAGAATGTCCAGGGGGATCTGGGCCACCCCCTCCACCTCTCCGGCCCGGTAGGCCCGGAAGGCGCTCTGATCGGAGGGGTAGAACCGGAAGCGAACTCGCTCCAGATAGGGCAGGGGGCCGTAGTACGAGGGCGCCACCCGCAAAAGCACGGACTGGCTCTCACCTTCCAGTTCCACACTCTCTACCTGAAAGGGGCCCGTGCCGATCGGGTGCAGGTTGAAATCGTGGGTAGCCAGCTCGGCCGCCGGAACGCCTTCCAGAACATGAGCGGGAATCAGCCCGATCGTCGTGTAGTCCGGAAAGGGAGCAAAGGGCTCCGAGAGGACGAAGCGAACGGTCAGATCGTCCTCTTTGGCCACCTGAACGGTGTTCCACAGGTTGTGCAGGTCGGGAGGGACGGGCGAGTCGGGGTCCTGGAGCATACGGACGGTGAAGAGGACATCGTCGGCGGTCACGGGGGCGCCATCGTGCCACCGGACGCCGGGGCGGAGGTGGAAAACGTACGTTAGCCCGTCCAGAGAGACCTCCCATTTCAGGGCCAGGTCTGGCTCCACCTCTCCCCGGGCATTCAGGCGGGTCAGACCGCTGAAGACGAGGGAAGCGATATCCCGGTCGGCCTCGTTATAGGCTACCAGCAGAGGGTTGATGGCGGACGGGAACCCCGCCACCCCCTCCACATAGGCCCCGCCCCGGGCGGGGACGGTGACCGTCGGGTAGGTGAAGGCCAGGTAGACCAGAAGGATGCCCGCCAGGGCGAGGCCTGCGGCGATGACCAGGACCTGCTTGTGAAGTGTGGGCATGTTCCCTGGATAGACCTATGCAGGTCCGACAACTACGGCGTTCACAATCGCGATGAGGAAGAAGAGCACGGAGAGAATGATGGTCACGATGAGAAGCGTCCTCTCTATTCCCCGACGTGTACGATAGATAGAGGTCTCGCCTCCGAAGACGGAACCCAGGCCGCTGGTGCGAACCTCCAGCAGGATCACGGCGATCAGGGCGATCCCCAGGATAATCTGAGCGATGTACAGATAGGTACTCACGGACTCCCTCCCAGCAAGATGGTACGGTGGCGCATTATAACATATCCCACGAGGGAGGCAACTCACTGGCAATCGGGGCCCTTGTTCGCTCCCTGCGTTTGTGCCAACTGCAGGGATGCTCGCTCTGCGGTTTGGCCTTTTTCAGGGCGGCAGCAAGAAGATCTCCCAACCCGCCCCCGACGAGGCAGCGGGCCAGCCAACGGCAATTTTGCCACCTGTGCGGTCACTGCCGCTGCGGCGGCTTGTGGTATTGAGGAAAGGGCGGCCGGTGAGAGAAGGAGGCAACTGTAGGGGCGACCTGCTGGTCGCCCCGGTTGGGGGGGTGACCGGCAGGTTGGCCGGTTGGGGCGTGGCGCGATAGGCAAGGTAAATCTTGCGCTGCGGGGGGGCCGATTTCTCATCTTCGCCGACCACGCGTAGCGCGAAATTCATTTATGAACCATCCCCAGAGCACTTTCGCTGAACCAGATCTTGACGAAATGACGGGTTTCGGTTATAATAAGAGCACCATTCAGCGCCGAATCTTTAATCGCTTTGTACCAGGCACCACGGGCAGGACAGGCACGGTTGACCATACCTCACCGAGCCGATGGTTGGCGTGCCTGGTATTTTTTATTACCGAATTAAAATGTTGCAACTGAACCTTTCCCCACTGATCGGAGCCCGCCCCGGCGAGCGCCTCACATTTACGCTGGACGAAGGCCCTCAGCAGATTGAGGACGTCTCCGTCGCTTTCCTCCGCGGTTTGATTCAGTTTACCCGCGTTCACGGTGGGATCCTGGCTGAAGCCCGGGTAGAGACCCGCGTCTATGTAGAGTGCGTCCGCTGTCTGGAACCCTTCCCCTACGATACGACTCTTGAAGTGGAAGAAATCATCGGGTTGACCGGCAAGCCCCGCCCCGGCATCACCTACCACCTCACCGAGGAAGGCTGGTTTAACCCGTTGCCGCTTCTGCGGGAGCAAATCCTGGTCAACATCCCCATAAAGCCGCTTTGCCGCCCTGACTGCCGGGGCATCTGCCCGGAATGTGGCGCCAATCTCAACGTGGAACCCTGCCTTTGCCCGGCCGAAGGGATAGACCCGCGCCTGGCTCCCCTGGCGCAACTGCTGAACCAAGGCCCAAGGGAATAGGAGGAGTATGGTGGATATTCTTGACCTGCTGCTGAGCAAGGCAGAGGCCCAGGGGTACCTGACGGTCAACGACATTCTGGACCTGCTACCGGAAACGGACAATTCCCAGGAACAACTGGATGAAATTATCCTGCTGCTGAACGAAGCCGGCATAGAAGTCTACGAAGCGCTGCCTCTCCTGGAGGAGGGAGAAGAGGAGCCCGAGTTTCAGGAAGAGGACACGTCTCTTCGGGACGATTACATCCCCGTAGACGATACGGTGACCCTTTATCTGCGGGAAATGGCGCGGGTCCCCCTGCTGACCCTGGAGGAGGAGGCCCAACTGGCCCAGACGATGGAACGAGGGCGAGAGGCGGAGAAACTGCTGGCGAACAACGGGGCCGACCCCGAGGAGCGAGCCCGGCTGGAGGCCCTCGTGGAGGAAGGCCGGCTTGCCCGCGAGCGGCTGATCAAAGCCAACACCCGCCTCGTCGTGAGCATCGCGAAAAAATACATCGGTCGGGGGGTGCCCTTTCTGGACCTCATTCAGGAAGGGAACCTCGGCCTGATGAAAGCGGTGGAAAAATTTGACTACCGCCGGGGCTACCGGGTCAGCACCTATGCCACCTGGTGGATCCGCCAGACCATCAGCCGGGCCGTCGCCGACCAGGGCCGCACCATCCGGGTCCCCGTCCATATGTCCGACCGCCTCCGCCGCCTCTTCAAGACCGCCCATCAACTGGAGCAGGAGTACGGGCGCCCTCCGACCCCCGAAGAACTCGCCGCCGAACTGGACCTGGAGCCCCGCAAGGTCCAGTGGATGATGCGCGTCTCCTGGAGGCCCGTCAGCCTGGAGAATCCCGTCGGGGAGGACGAGGACAGCGAACTGGGGGCCTTCATTGAGGACGAGGCAACTCCCACCCCGCCCCAGAGCACCTACCAGAAGATGCTGGCGGAGAAGATAGAGGAGGTTCTATCCACGCTCACCCCGCGCGAGGCCCGGATCCTCCGGCTCCGTTTTGGGCTGGGTGGGGGACGGAGCCATACCCTGGAAGAAGTGGGGCAAAAATTCGGCCTCACCCGGGAGCGAATCCGCCAGATAGAGGGGCGAGCATTGCGTCGTCTTCGCCACCCCCGTCGGAGTCGCCAACTCCGGGAGTACCTGGGATAACAGCAGACGGGGAGACGCGGCGGGCGACGGGGCCCCCTTGTGCCTCCCCGTTTCTGCATCCAGAGACCGACGGCGATGCTGGACCTGAGTCGGCTGACCCACAGCGCACGGGAGATGGGGCAGGCGCTGGCCCGCCAGGAACAGACCTTCGCCGAGCGGGTCGCCGAAGGCCGGGAGTGGCTGGAAGCCTTTGCCGAAGCGGGGCCGACCCTCCAGGAGACGGCGGGGGCTTTCGGCGCGGCCATCCCGACCGGGGAGCCCCTGAACGCTGTGGTTCCCTCCCCCCCCATCCCCGCGCGCTTTACCGTCATCGGCGCGGACGGCACCGCTGTTCAACCCGATCGCCACGGGCAGGCCCTCTACTATCTGCTGAACGTCGGCAGCCTGGTCTACCGCCATGGGAGCGGCGAGACCCCCGAAGCCCGCAGCATCCCCTCCCTCCACTACACCGACGACGACCTCTACGAAGGCACCCTGCTGGTCTCCGGCAACCTGCTGGATGTGCGGCGAGACCTGGCCGAGATCGCCCACCTCGCCGACCTGGTGGAGGCAGAGGCTCAGACGCCAGTCCTGGCGCTGGTGGATGGGACCCTGATCCTCTGGGTGCTGGAGAACCTCCCTGCCTCGGGCCGCAGGGAGAAAGTCGCCCGCTACCTGGCCCATCTGGATCGGATTCGCCGAAAGGGCGCGGCTCTGGCTGCCTTCATCAGCCGTCCGCGCCACTCCGAGGTGGGTCGGCTCCTGCACCTGGCCCTGGCCGGAGGGGAGGCCGCGCGGGCCCGGGAGACAGCGAACCCCCTGGAGCGAATCCCGGACCGGTTCCTTTTCGCCCATCTCCCGCCGGGCGCCCGGTCGGCCCTCTTCGCCTCTCCTAACCCCATCAACCAGGCTTTCTACCTCCCCGCGGGGCATGAAATCCTCTTCTTCTACCTGAATGTCGCCACCGAAGGGGAGGAGCCTGTGATCGCACGGGTGGAGGTTCCCCGGTGGGTAGCGGAGGACGAGGCGCGCCTTGCCCTTGTCCACACGGGCATCATCGCCCAGTGCCGGATCACAGGAGGATACCCCTACGTCCTGGCCCGCGCCGATGAACTGGCCTACATCAGTGGGCCGGAGCGAGAGCATCTGGAGGAGATGGTGGGAACGGCCCTTCTCTCCGCCGGGATCGTTCCTGCTCTTTCTCCGAAGGCCTACTACAAGAGCCTGACCCGTCGGGGACGCCGACGTTGATTCTGGACTTTTGTCCAGAGTCCAGGTTGATATGCCAGGGGAGAAACGCAGATGGGGAGCGAAAACCTGCAGGTGGGAAGGGTCCTGCGGGCCTCTACCCGCGGCTTTGTGGTCGGTTGCAGAGTGATGGGGCCCGACATCCCGGCATTCGGGTCCTTTGTCCGGGCGGACCTTCGGCCGGCGAACATCTCCGTCTACGGCCTCATCTACGACGTCGTTTTACGGGACGACCCCCTTGCCCGCCGTTTCGTCATGGCCGAGCCTCCGGAGGAGGTCATCCGCGACCAGCGGGAGAACCGACAGGTCCCCATTGAGGTCGGCGTGCTGGCCGTCGGGTGCCGGATGGAGGGGCGAATCGTCCACTGTATCCCCCCACAGCCGCCGGTCACGATGGACATCCTGTACCGGTGTACCCCCGACGAGGTTCTGGAATTCACCCGACGGCTGGACTATTTCCGGCTGGTCCTGGATGCCCCCCACGTCCCCACAGACGAGTTGCTCCTGGCCAGTCTGCGGGGTGCCGCGCC
>DAOUBO010000274.1:0-2801 GCA_034432695.1 Anaerolineae bacterium
GGAGGCCGTTCCCCCTCCAGTCTCCCCGGAGGCCCAGGCGCCGCCGCGCCCCGGGAAGCCTCGTCCCCCAGAACCTTCTCCGCCTCCGCCGACGGAGGAGCCCGCGGGGCTGAAGGCGCCCGTCACCACTATCCAGGGCATCGGACGGAAGAACGCGGAGCGGCTGACCCGGCTGGGCATTCGCACCGTCCGCGACCTGCTGTTCTTTTTCCCTCGCCGCTACGACGACTACTCCGACCTCAAGCCCATCAACCGGCTGGAGTTCGGTGAGGAGGTCACCATCGTCGCGCGCGTCTGGGATGCGGGGACGCGGGAGAGCCGCAGCGGGATGCCCATCTTCCAGGCCGTTCTGGCCGACGGCACCGGCTTCATTGAGGCCACGTGGTTCAACCAGCCCCACCTGGCCGAGCGGATCCGCCCCGGCGATATGATCTCCGTCAGCGGCCGGGTGGAAGAGTATATGGGCCACCTCTGCTTCAGGTCCCCTGTCTGGGAGCCGCTGAGCCGGGAGTTGCTGCACACGGGGAGGATCGTCCCCGTCTACCCGCTCACCGAAGGGCTATACCCCCATCGGGTGCGGGAGTGGATCAAGAAGGCGGTGGACTTCTGGGCGCCGCGCATCCCGGACCATATCCCCCCGTCTGTTCGGGAGGCCTACGGGCTTCTGGACATCGGTCTGGCGCTTCAGCAGATCCACTTTCCCGACAACCAGGAGATGCTGGCAAAGGCCCGCTACCGGATGGCCTTTGACGAACTGTTCGTCTTTCAGTTGGGGATTCTCCGCCAGCGACACCTCTGGCGGAGCGCGCCGGGCCGGCAGTTGCCCGTGGACCGGGAGACCCTGGAGCGGGTCATCCAGAGCCTTCCCTTCCCGCTGACGAACGCCCAGCGGCCCGCGCTGGAGCACATCGTGGCGGACCTCTCCTCTCCCCACCCGATGAACCGCTTGCTCCAGGGCGATGTCGGCTCCGGCAAGACGGTGGTCGCGGCGCTGGCGATGGCGCTGACCGTCGCCGCGGGCGCGCAGGCCGCGATGATGGCGCCGACGGAGATTCTGGCGGAACAGCACTACCAGACCCTGGCCCGCCTCTTCGCCGACTTTCCAGGCCGACCCATCCAGGTCGCGCTGCTCACCGGGAGCGTGACCGGCGCGGAGCGGAAGGCGATCTACGAGGGCCTCGCCGACGGGAGCATAGACGTCGTCGTGGGGACCCACGCGCTGATCCAGGAGGCGGTTCAGTTCCAGAATCTGGCGCTGGTCGTCATAGACGAGCAGCACCGCTTCGGGGTCCGGCAGCGGGCCGCGCTCCGGCAGAAGGGCTACAACCCCCATCTGCTGGTGATGACGGCCACCCCGATCCCCCGCTCCCTCCAGTTGACCATCTGGGGCCATCTGGACGTGTCGGTGATAGACGAGATGCCGCCGGGCCGCCAGCCGGTGACGACACGGGTCATTCTGCCCCGCGAGCGGGAGCGGGCCTACGCCTTCGTCCGCAGCCAGGTGGCGAAGGGCCGCCAGGCCTTCATTATCTGCCCCCTGGTGGAGGAGTCGGAGAGGCTGGAGGCGAAGGCCGCAGTGGAGGAGTACGAGCGGCTTCGCCGGGAGGTCTTCCCCGACCTCCGGCTGGGGCTGTTGCATGGCCGGATGAAGTCGGAGGAGAAAGAGGCGACGATGGCGGCCTTCGCGCGGGGGGAACTGGACATCCTGGTGGCGACCTCGGTGGTGGAGGTGGGGATAGATGTCCCCAACGCGACGGTGATGTTCATAGAAGGGGCGGAGCGGTTCGGCCTGGCCCAACTCCACCAGTTCCGGGGCCGCGTCGGGCGGGGCGAACACCCCTCGTACTGCCTGCTGGTTGCCGAATCGGCTTCGCCGGAGGCGGAGGAGCGGCTGAAGGTTGTGGAGTCCACCACCGACGGCTTCATCCTGGCCCAGAAGGACCTGGAACTGCGGGGGCCCGGCGAGTTCCTGGGCACCCGTCAGTCCGGCATGCCGGACCTGAAGATGGCTTCTCTGGCGGACCTGCGGCTTCTGGAGCGGGTTCGGGAGGCCGCTCAGCGCGTCCTGGAGGAGGACCCGAACCTGGAGCGGCCGGAGCACCGCCTGCTGGCCCGCCGAATGGAGGAGTTCTGGGCCTCCGCTGAGGGGGAGGTCAGTTGATGTCTTCAAGCCCATCAAGGAGACACCCCATGTGCCGCGCGCTCTATCCTGGCACCTTTGACCCCATCCACTTCGGCCATATGGACATCGCGATCCGGTCGGCTTCCATCTTTGACGAACTGGTCGTCGGCGTCTACGACCGCCCGTCCAAGAACCTGCTCTTCACGCTGGAAGAGCGGGTGGAACTGGCGCGGGAGGCGCTGAAGGAGTACCCGAACATCCGGGTTCTCCCCTACGGCGGGCTGACGGCGGAATTCGCCCGGCAGATCGGCGCCAAAGTGATCGTCCGGGGGCTCCGGGTGGTCAGCGATTTTGAGTGGGAGTATCAGATGTCGCTGACCAACCGTCAACTGGCGCCGGAGGTTGAGTTCGTCTGCCTGATGACGCGCCAGGAGTACACGTTTTTGAGCGCGAGCATCCTGAAGGAGGTCGCGCTGCTGGGTGGGGACGTGGCGATGTGGGCGCCGCCCAACGTCGTCGCCGCGCTGGCGCACAAGCGGGAAGCGCTGCAGCGCCAGCAGGCGGTGGTTCCACTGGTCTCCCTGCGAGATTAAGAGCCTATCCGAATAACCCCGCTGCACGCAAGGCAACAAGAGCGCAAGCAAAATGCAGGAAAGCGATGTAATTTTCTGCCTTCTTC
>DAOUBO010000275.1:0-4085 GCA_034432695.1 Anaerolineae bacterium
CACTGCAACAGATTGTCATCCCGCCAGCGCAGGCCCGCGTCAACCCCCTTTCAGTATCCTCGGTCGGATCGTGGGCACTGCAACATATTCGGGGGATCAGCCAAACTCTTTCCCAGTTGCTCTTTCAGTATCCTCGGTCGGATCGTGGGCACTGCAACTTGGGAGAGTAACTTCTACTACGGTCTCCTCATCGGTATCTTTCAGTATCCTCGGTCGGATCGTGGGCACTGCAACGTGGTCCTTCAGGCTGAGGTTAGCACCCTCCTGTTAAGCTTTCAGTATCCTCGGTCGGATCGTGGGCACTGCAACCGACCCCAAATTGTTAATTTGCTCCTCTTCTGCTCCCTGAAACGGCCCAAAACAGGACTGATGTGGGCGTTCTACTCCACTTGCCATTCCACTCTCAAACATGGCCGTTCGTGAATCGTTTTCTGCGCCAAACCCCCGCCGATTCACGACTGAACCGCCCATCCCCCCAGCCCCTATTATCGCCCGTTCCCGGAAATTGTCAACCCCCTACCCCCCTCCCTCCAACCTCTACCCCCTGACCCCTAACCCACATCATTACAGAACCGCCGGAACTCGCAGTTGACGCACGGTTTGCGGGAGGGGGGCGGATCGGGCATCCGCTCCCGCTCCACCATCTCCCGCATCGCGGCCACCATCTCCCGCACCTCCTGCCGCAGGGACGGGGTCAACGCGATCTCCTCCACCCGTCGGGTGAGGAGCGAATAGATGAAGCCCCGCCGGACGGTCCCGCCCCACGTCTCCTCCAGCATCATCCCGTATGCCGCCAGTTGCCGCCGGAGGTGGGGCCACGGCCCGAGGGGCCTCGCCCCGTGGGGCCCCGCCCGCCGGGCCGTCTGTTTGTAGTCCACCGGGATCCACTCCCGCCCCGGCGCGTCCGGCCCCCCGACCTCCAGGACCAGGTCTATCCGCCCCGTCAGCCCCAGTTCCTCCGAGGCGACCGGAACGTCAAAGTGGCGCCGGGCCTCCTCCAGGCCGTAGATGCGCAGGGTGCGCCGGGCCTCCCGCTCTCGCGCCTCCTCGTGCGCCAGCCGCCCCTCCTCCATCTTCCCCGTCGTCGGCCGGATCAGCGGCAGGCAGCAGGTGTAGAAGACGACACGCGGGCAGTAGGCGTATTGCTTCAGGTCGGTAACGGTGAAAACGGTCCGCTCCATCGGCGTCCCTCACCCACCCCGGTGAACGACCGGCCACGAAGGGCTTTTATTGGGGGGCAGGATGAATCCCGCACGACGCCGGGCCGTTCAGGAGCTCAGTACGGTCCCGGTTGCCAGATCCGCGCGATTCTCCTTTTCCTCCCGGATGACCTCCAGCCGCTGGTTCCAGTCCTTCTCGCAGATGACGAATAACTGTACCTTCCCCTCCCGTTTTCCCAGGGTTCGCTTCACCCGCAGCATCAGTTCTTCCTGGTGGGTCCGGGAGAGGTCGCCCAGGAACGCGGAGTACTGGATGCGGTCCAGGCCGTAGTCCAGGCAGTGGTCGGCCACCCGGGTCCGCACCCGGTCGTCGGGGATGTCGTAGACGACCAGACAGCGCATATGTCCTCCTACCAGCGGGCGATGAAGGGCTCGTAGGCGGCCCGGTCGCCCCGGACGAAGGTGGCGATGTGGCGGGCCTGGCTCTGCAGGATGGCCCGCAGGGGCTGCCGTTTCTTCTCGTACCGCTCCGCCGCCTCCAGCCGCTCCAGGACTTTCTCTGCGACGGTCCGCCGGGCCTCCTCCGTCAGCCGCCCCGCTTCGTCCATCCCCAGTTTCACCCCCTTCGTCGTCATCCCCACCACCGTCCGGTCCACCACGACGGCGCGGAATTCCTCTATCAGGTCAAAGACGAGGCTGGGCTTGCCGGGGCGGTCGGCGTGGATGAAGCCCGCGTACGGGTCCAGGCCGGCCAGGACGAGGGCCCGCTCCACCTGGCCGTAGAGGATGCCGGAGCCGGAGTTGAGGGGGGCGTTGACGGGGTCCCGTGCGCCGCGCGTCTGTCGTCCGGGCCAGCCGTACGCTTCGGGGACGACGGCCCGGAGGGCATCCCAGTAGTGCTGGGCGGCCCGGCCCTCTATGGAGAGAATTTGTCCCCGGATTTCCTCCACGGTATCCCCCTGGAGGTGGCGCAGTTCCTCCAGGCCGTTGCGGACCTGTTCGGCCGCCCTTTCCAGTTGACGGGCGACTTCGGGGGCGGCCTCCTCCCGATAGCGGGCCAGGTAGCGCAGGAAGCCGGCCTGGTTGGTGATCTTGCCGCGGGCGAAGGCGACGGCCAGGTCCACGCCCCGCCGGTCCCGGTAGGCCAGGAGTTGCTCCCGGCGGGTGAGGACGGTGCCGGTGAGGCCGGCGGAGTAGAGGGCGGCGGTGGGCCGTCCGGCGGGGTCCAGGAAATGGATGGGGATGCCCGCCGTACAGCAGGCCCGCACGGCGTCGGCGGAGAGGGCGACCCCCAGGCCCAGGATGAGGACTCCCTCCAGGTGCAGGAGGGGCGCCTCGGCCAGCACCTCCCCGTCCCGGCTCACCCGCAGGCGGCCGCGGTGTTTGCCCAGGAAGGCGCCGTACTGGTCTACGATCAGATGCTGGACGATGGGCATCGTTTCTTCCCCCAGGGCGCGGATGAACGCCGACGGCCCGGGCCCATCGGTGGAATCCGTGAAATCCGTGAAATCCGTGGTTTTACCTCCGACGGCGGGCCTCGGCTGGGGCTATCAGACCCTCCGCCAGATCCCCCAATCGGTTACCTCGCACGTGACCGGCTGCTGGACAACGGCACCAGGCGCCCAGCAAATTTGGGCGGAGGTCAGTGCCATCCCAAACCGGTGGCTGCCACCGCGCGTTTCACGCCCGACCAGTGGCTCAATCGGCCCGCGAGCCTCTACTCCATCCGCCAGCACATGAGCCTCCAGGGAGGCCTGAGCCCGAAGGGTGACCTGGGGACGGCCGGCATTCAAGTTCCAAACAGATGGAGTTTCCGATCTGAAGTCGGCCAGAAGCAATTGCCCAAACCCGTAGCGTCGCTCGCCGCCTACCTGCAGGGTCTCCAGCCAGGAGCGCCAGGCCTGCTCCGTCCCCAGGTGTGCCTGGGCCGCCTCGTCCAGGAAAACGTAACCCCCGACAAGCGTGCGCGTGCCGTCGGGAGAGGCATGGGGCGCGATGAACTCCACCTCGTGCAGGCTGCCGTCCTGGGCGGAAGTTGCGAACGGGTCCAGGGCGGTGGTCACGTGCGCGTTCAGGTAGCGGCGCTCAAAGTCGGCAGCCGGGTACGGCCCATAGCACAGTTGGCCATTCTGATAGTGGGGGGCAAGCGGCGCGCCGTTTTCCTCCACGAACCAGTAGCCGAAGGCGCAGTGGGTTTTGACCCAGTCGCCCACGGCCGGATAGTCATCGGGGCGCCGGCTCCTGAGTACAACCGTTGCAAAGCCGCGGCGGGTGAGGGCCTCGGTCACCGCGCCCCACAGGTTGCGGGCGGGGATGTAATAGCGGGTCCGCTGCACGTTGCCCACCTTGTGGTAGCCGATGTGCAGCGGGCTGCGCAACTCATACGCCACGCGGAACATCTGCCAGGCCATAGGTGCCCTCCCTCATCCCAGCGCTTTGGCGTGGTAGCGGGCGTAGATGAGGGCCTGCTCCAGCAGGCGTTTGGCGAGGAGGAGTTGATCCAGATCACCGGCCAGATGGTCGCGCACGGCTGCCAGCGGGTCGCCGGCGTTCTGGAAGGCCTGAATCCCGGCCTCCCTGAGAAAGGACGTGGCCTGCTCTTTGAGTTTGTCGGCGCCGGGCTTCTCACGGGCTCCGCGCGACACCTGATACAGGAAGAAGGCGTAGACGCCATCCTCCTGCAGGACGCCTAAGGATTTGGTAATGTGATTTTCGGCCTGCTTGCCGATGGCCTGGCGAACCTGTTCGGCGATTTGCCAGCCGTATCTGGCGCAGAGTTGGTCCAAATTTACCCCGCTCATTGCCCACCTCCCGCGTTCAGATTCAGCACCCGCAGCCGCCCCATGCCGCGCGTGCTCATCCCGCCGATGCCGAGGGACTCAAAGAGTTTCAGGCCATTCTTTACCGTCATGATCACTTTTTGCT
>DAOUBO010000276.1:0-1544 GCA_034432695.1 Anaerolineae bacterium
GCCACTTACTCCAGACTACCTGGGAAGGGTCATTGCGAGCCCCCGGAGGGGGCGAAGGGCCACGCCGAGGGCCACGGCCCGAGCCCCACGGAGCGAGGCCCCTCGGGCCGAGGGGGCTTCATCGCCCCGTGGGGCTCGCCCGAGGCGCAATCTCCAGAACCCTCTTCGGAGGATTGCTGCGGGCGCTTCGCGCCCTCGCAATGACCCCTGCGGGAAAAACTGTCAGGTAGGTAAATCCGCGTAAATCTGTGTTCATAGACCCAACCAACCCCCATCACGTTTCACGTTTCACTTTTCACGTTTCACGCATCACGTTTCACGCATCACATTTCACGCATCACATTTCACGCATCCCATGCTGGAAGGCCTTGTCATCCGTGCGCAGAGCGGTTTCTACACCGTCCACACCGACCGGGGGGACTTCGTCTGCCACCTGCGGGGGCGGCTGAAGAAGCGGCGCTGGGATACCGACCCCATCGCCGTGGGGGACCGGGTTCGCTTCCGGCTGGCCGCCGGCGGCGTCGGCGTCATTGAGGAGGTGCTCCCCCGGGAGCGGGCGCTGGCCCGCCTGGCCCCCCCGCCCGGCGGCCGCGGCACCCGCCGCTGGGACCGGGAGGGCTACCTCTCCGAACGGGAGCAGGTCATCCTCGCCAACCCCGACCAGGCCGTCTTTGTCTTCGCCTGCGCGGAGCCGGAGCCGAACCTCCGCCTCCTGGACCGACTCCTGGTGGGGGCCGAACTCCAGCACATCCCCGCCGTCGTCTGTGCCAACAAGGTGGACCTGGTCGGCCGGGAGACGGCGCGGGACCTCTTCGGCATCTACCAGGAGATCGGCTACCCCGTCCTCTACACCAGCGCGGAGACGGGGGAGGGGGTGGAGGAACTGGCCCGGCAACTGGAGGGGCGCATCTCGGCGCTGGTGGGCCCCTCGGGCGTGGGCAAGAGCAGTCTCCTCAACGCCATCCAGCCGGGGCTGGGGCTGGCGGTCCGGGAGGTCAGCCCCGCCACCGGCGAGGGCCGCCACACCACCGTCGTCACCCAGCTCTTCCCGCTGGAGCGGGGCGGATGGGTTGCCGACACCCCCGGCATCCGCGCCCTGGCCCTCTTTGACGTGGACCCGGAGGAACTGGATGCCTATTTCCCGGACATCGCGCCCTATGTGGCCGACTGCCGTTTCTCCGACTGCACCCACACCGTGGAGCCGGGCTGTGCGGTTATGGCGGCGGTAGAAGCGGGGAAAATCCACCGCCACCGCTACGAGAGTTACGTCCGCCTCCGCCAGGAGCACCAGCGGCTGGCGGATATGTACTGGTGGGGGATCAAATCGGAGTACCTGTGAGGTGACGGTCACCTTCAAGGTGACCGTCACCTGATGACCGCCACCTGAAAGGAGTCCTATGCCCAACCGTCTCATCCACGAAACCAGCCCCTATCTGCGCCAGCACGCCGAAAACCCCGTGGACTGGTACCCCTGGGGGGAGGAGGCGCTGGAGAAGGCCCGGCGGGAGGGGGAGCCCATCTTCCTCAGCATCGGGCAAGGCCGC
>DAOUBO010000277.1:0-3951 GCA_034432695.1 Anaerolineae bacterium
AGGTGCGACGCACCCATCGGGTGCGTCGCACCTTTTGGGCCTAATAGGCCCGCGCGAAGACCGCGCGCTCACGGGACTCCCGCCCGCAGACCACGCAGGGCCCCGTGCCCGGCTCCTGGTCCAGGGGAATGCAGCGGATGGTCGCCGTGGTATCCTCCTTGACCTTCGCCTCGCAGGCCGCATCCCCACACCACCAGGCCCAGGCGAAGCCCCGCGCAACGGCCTCGCACAACGCCTCATAGGTCTCCGGGTAGTAGGTGTTCTCCTCCCGGAACGCCAGCGCCCGCCGATACAGGTCGGTCTGGATCGTTGCCAGCAGGTCCCGGCCGGCGTCCCGGACTCCGGCCAGGGGAACCGCCGTCTTCCCCTCTTTGCCAGGGCGGTCCCGCCGGGCCAGGACGACCTGCTCCTGCTCCATGTCCTTCGGCCCCACCTCTATCCGCAGCGGCACGCCCCGCATCTCCCAGTCGTTGAACTTCCAGCCGGGGGAAAGCCCCTCCCGGTCGTCCAGTTTCAGCCGGAATTCGGGCTCCAGCGCGGCCTTCACCTGCCCGGCGAACTCCAGAATCCGGGGCCGCTCCTCGTCGTTCCGCCAGATGGGGACGATGACCACCTGGATGGGGGCCAGTTTGGGGGGCAGGATCAGCCCCTGGTCGTCGCCGTGGACCATCACCACCGCGCCCACCATCCGGGTGCTCACCCCCCAACTGGTCGTCCAGGCATACTGCAACTGGTTGTTCTGGTCCAGGAACTTGATGTCAAACGCGCGGGCGAAGTTCTGCCCCAGGAAGTGGGACGTCCCGGCCTGGAGGGCCCGCCTGTCGCCCATCATCGCCTCAATGGTGTAACTGGTCACCGCGCCGGCGAACCGCTCCGAATCGCTCTTGCGGCCTTTGATCACCGGGATGGCCGCGTCGTTGACCGCGAAGTCCTCGTAGATGTTCAGAATGCGCAGCGTCTCCTCTATGGCCTCCTCCGCCGTGGCGTGGGCCGTGTGTCCCTCCTGCCAGAGAAACTCCGTCGTCCGCAGAAAGAGGCGGGTCCGTTTCTCCCACCGGACCACGTTGGCCCACTGGTTGATCAGGATGGGCAGGTCCCGGTAGGATTGAACCCACCTGGAGTACATATAGCCGATGATGGTCTCCGAGGTGGGCCGGACCACCAGCGGCTCCTCCAGTTCCTCCCCTCCCCCGACGGTGACCACCGCCAGTTCGGGAGAGAAGCCCTTGACGTGCTCCGCCTCCTTCTGAATGAAACTGTACGGGATGAAGAGGGGGAAATAGGCGTTGACGTGCCCGGTCGCCTTGAAGCGGCGGTCCAGCCCCTCCTTAATGTTCTCCCAGAGGGCGTAGCCATAGGGCTTGATGACCATACAGCCGCGCACCGGCGCGTAGTCCGCCAGGTCGGCCATCTGAATGACGTCGGTATACCAGCGGGAGTAGTCCACACTGCGGGGGGTAACCCTGGTTGCCATAAGACCTCCTCCTTTCAAATCTCCGCGTCCTTCGCGTGCTCCGCGACGCTCACAGGTTTGCGGCGGCGGACGATTTCCCGAACCGCATGGGCCAGACGGTGGAGAAGCCGGGCCGAGTAGTGGTCGGCGAAGTGGCGCGCCGCCTCCTCCGGCCGGACCTGGGGGCCGAACTGCTCCCGCAGGAAGTGCTGGTGGTCCATAATCCACAGGTACAGGTCTGCCTCCGTCCGGCCCGGGAAGTGCTGCAGGACTCCCTGCTTCCGGATAATCCGTACCAGCGGCATATAGACGTTGTCGTACCAGTCGGCGATGGCCTCTTCCTCCGGGATAAACCGCCCCTGCTCCAGCCCCATAAAGTAGCGGTGGACTGCGATGTGTTCCAGAAGCCGCGCGTATCCGCCGCCGATGGTGAAACGGATGTTCTGCTCCGGCCGGAGTTCGTCCAGGCGGGTCCGCTCCAGGAAGTCGGTGTACTCGCCCAGAATCTCCAGGTCATCGGCGTTGATGTTCGCCTCCACCGGAACGCGCGTCTGGGCCTCTATGACCTCGGCCTCTATGAATTCCTGCCCCCGGTCCCGCGCGACGGAGATCCGATGGTTGCCGTCCAGAACGAAATAGGCGTCCCCCACTTTGTAGAGTTTGACCGGGGGGAGGCTGACGTCGTTGTAGAAGGCCCGGCTGATGGAGCGCCAGCGGTGGGCCGTGTGGGACTGGGTGGGCAGGAAGGCCCGGTCAAAATCCCGGTAGCGATCCACGCTGCCGACGATCTTCTCCAGCGGCACGGTCTGGATGCCCCGGTAGACCTGCCCGCCCAGGCGGAGGTGGTCCCGAACCTCCTGCCAGGAGAGGAGTCGGTTGGGGCGCCCGCTCAGCGCCGACCAGACCTCCCGCAGGAAGGCGCGGAAGCGGGCCTCCTGAAAGTCCAGTGCGCTTTCTATATCGCCGCGTTCAGCCATTCCGCTCCCACTCTATGACGGCGAAGGGATACACGTTTACCACAAGGGTCTCCTCAAAGCGTGTCCGGGTGGCCTGAGGCCTGTAGACGTGCTTGTGTCCGTGCAGCAGGTAGCGGGGGCGAAACCGCTTCATCAGCCACCGGAAGACGGCGAAGCCCCGATGGGGGAGGTCTTCGTCGTTATGAATGCCCAGAGGCGGCGCGTGGGTGACCAGAATGTCCAGATACCGCCCGTACCGCATCCGGTTGTAGAGCAGGCCTGGCAGGAGGCGGAGAACCTTCCACCGCATCTCCCCTTCGGTGTACTGATAGGGGGCGTGCGGTTTGTAGCGCAGGGCTCCCTCCAGGCCAGCCAGCAGGACCCCGCCCGCGCGCCGGACCCGACCGTCCAGGTTCTCCCATCCCCGCGGCTCATAAAGGAGGTGGCCGCCGCCGATGTCCTCCGGCCGGTCGTGGTTGCCGTGGACATAGAAAGCGGGGACGTTCAACATGGTCACCAGGTACTCCAGGTAGGAATAGGGAAGGTCGCCGCAGGAGATCAGGAGTCGCACATCGGCCATGTGCTCCCGAATCTCCGGGCGGTAGAGTCCTTCCACAATCTGGTCGCTGACGGCCAGAATCTTCACGGCATGCCCCTATAAAAAACCAGCCTCCATCGGTCTGGAGGCTGGCGGATGCACAGGGATGGGGAAAAGGCCCAGCGCGCCTAACCAGACCGGGGGAGCCGGTCGGCCGGGCACGGGCACGGCGGGCTGGGCAGACGGATGATACCCATCACCGATTTCCTCGTACAGAGACGCACAGGGAATTGCTTGCCTCCCTCCCCAACCCTCTCCTGGCATAGTGGAGTAGGGCAACCACTCGCAGTTGCCCTACTCCCCCTTCCCGACAGGGGGTTGGGGGCTCAAAAACGGGCCTCCCAGTCGGAGGGAGCAGGCAGGTATGGGTGAAAAAAGTATACCGCAAAAGGCGGAGGTTGTCAAACGCGCCGCTCGCAGTATGCCCATGCAGGTTTTCCGAAAGCCCCGGGGCCTCATCGGACCACCAGGGGGATACCGACCGCCCGGTCCGGCGGGCTCTCCGCCCCGACCACGACCGGGAGCCGTTCCCCTCCGGGGATGTAGAGCCCGACGCGGATCTGGTAGGTTCCCGCAGGGACCCCCGGCAGCGGGTGCGGGTCGGTAACGATCTCGCCCCAGACCCAGGTGTGGGTGGGACGGCCGTTCAGGTCGGGCCAGCCGTCGTGCTGGGCCACCAGCGGCGCGGGTGCATCCGACGGGGCGACGTGGACGAAGACGGAGCGGGGCACGTCGTCGGTGAGGCCGGCCCGCCAGATGAGGGTGACGGTGAACGGTTCACCCGGGCGCACCTCGGGCGGGTCCAGGCGGTATCCCAGCAGGGTGGCGAAACCGGGTCCAAACTCCGCGCCCACTGGCTCGTAGGGGACCGGTGGCTCCGCGAAGACCCGCCCCGTCCGGACGGCGACCGGGGGCAGGAATTCATAGAGGCCGAGGTCATAGAG
>DAOUBO010000278.1:0-5562 GCA_034432695.1 Anaerolineae bacterium
TCCCCGACGGCACCATCCTGGAGATTCTGGAAGACCCCCAGGAGGCGCTGGCGAAGGGCGGCAAAGAAGGGGAGTGGATCCCGGGGGGCACCCCCCGCCCGGCCACCTGACCCACGTCTGGACGACCCAGGAGGTCAACTTCCGCAGCCAGCCCGCCGTGCGCCCGGATACCCTCATCGGGCGGCTCTACCCCGGCGCGCGCCTGAAGGTCATAGAGGACCCCGCGCTGGCCCGGCGGAAACTGGGCACCTACCAGTGGCTCAACGTCCGGCTGGAGCCCGAGGGGCCGGAGGGCTGGATCGCCGCCTGGTACGTCACCGACCACCCGCCGGTGGCGGAGGCCCCGCCGTTGGCCACGCCCCTGCGCGTGAACAGCCCGCCGGGATTCCTCAACATCCGCCGGGGGCCGGGGACGAACACCCCCACCATCTGGCGCGTCCCCGACGGCACCATCCTGGAGATTCTGGAAGACCCCCAGCAGGCGCTGGCGAAGGTCGGCAAAGAAGGGGAGTGGATCCGGGTGCGCCCCCCCAGCCTGCATGAGGGGTATGCCGCCGCCTGGTACCTGGCCGCCGACGTCCCGCCCGACAACCGCCGCCCCGTGGAGGACGCCCCCCTCCCCTTCGGCGAGTGCGCCTGGATTTTCGGCATCCACGGCGCCGGTGCCGCCGAAACGGAGGACTTCCGCCATCTGTTCCAGGGGACGGGCCGGCGCGGCTGGGTGCTCTTCACCGAGTCCATCGGCCGCCATCCGGACAACCTGCCGCCCAACGAGGCGCTGCGGCAGAAACTCTGGGACTGGGCCCGTAGCGGCTTCGGCGTGATCATCCGCCTCAACTACGGCTACGAACCGGCGGGAACCCTGCCCGAGTCCCAGTACTACGGGGACTTCGCGGCCACCTGCCGGCGCTGGGTAGAACTCTACCTGAAGCGCCCGGAAGTCCCCCCGTCCCACTACACCTGGGTCATCATCATCGGCAACGAGCAGAACAACGTCCGGGAGCACCCCGGCGGGCAGGCCGACCCCCGGGAGCACATCACGCCGCAACTCTACGCCCGGGCCTTTAACCTGGCCTACCGGGCCATCAAAGAGGTGCTGCCCAACGCGACGGTGGTCCCGGGCGCCGTGGACCCGTACAACACCACCCCCTGGGTCCGGCTGGGCGGCATCCGCTACCGCCCGCTGACGTACTTCAAGGAGATGCTGGACGGGATTGTGGCGCTGGACGGCTTCGCGCTCCACACCTACACCCACGGCCCGGTGGTGGATTACATCACCCACCTGCGGCCGTTCACCGACTGGCCTCTGGTCCCCGGCACGCCGGACGAGCACTACTACGACTTCCAGGCCTACCGGCCGTTCATAGAGGCCATTCCTGCCAAATGGCGGGATAAGCCCGTCTACATCACCGAGACCAACCACTGGACGGTGAACCCGGACGGGACGGGGCCGAACGGGTGGATCAACCGCAACATCGGCTGGGTGCAGGCCGCCTATGCGGAGATTCACCGCTGGAACAGCACGCCCCACGCCCAGCAGATTCACTGCCTGCTCCTGTACCGCTGGCAGGGGGACGAATGGGAGATTCGGACGAAGGACCAGATTCAGGAGGACTTCCGCCAGGCTTTGCGCAACGATTATCGCTGGAGAAAGTGAGATGGTGGTGACGGTCAAACTCTACGCGACATTACGCAAATACTACCCGGACCTGGGCATTGGCGAAGGGATGAGGATAGAACTCCCCGATGGAGCGACAGTCGGACAACTGATCGGCCGTCTGAACCTCCCGCCCGACGTGGTACGGGTTGCCTTCGTCAACGGTGTCGCCCGGGAGGAGAACTACCTGCTCTCCGACGGTGACGAGGTCGGGCTGTTCCCGCCGGTGGGAGGAGGATAGAGAGCGCTGGGCGATGATGTGGGACCACGAGACGTATCTTTCTCCTTTTACCTGGCGCTACGGCTCCAAGGAGATGCGCCGCATCTGGAGCGAGGCACACCGGCGGCGGCTCCTGCGGCGGGTCTGGGTCGCGCTGGCCCGCGCCCAGGCCGACCTGGGATTGATCGCTCCGGAGCAGGTTGCCGACCTGGAGGCCCATCAGAACGACGTGGACATCGCCCGGGCGGAGCAGATAGAGGCTGAAATCCACCACGACCTGATGGCGGAACTCCGTGCCTTCGCCGAGCAGTGCCCCATCGGCGGGCCGGTTCTCCACCTGGGGGCGACCAGCCAGGATATCCTGGATAACGCCGACGCGCTCCGTCTGCGGGAGGCGCTGACGCTCATCCGCCAGCGTCTGGCCGACCTGCTGGCGGCCTTCGCCGACCGGATAGAGGAGACGGCCGACCTGGCCTGCATGGGATATACCCACCTTCAGGCCGCCGAGCCGACAACCGTCGGCTACCGGCTGGCCCAGTACGCGCAGGACCTGCTGGCGGACCTGGAGACCGTGGAGCGGCTGCGCCGATCGCTGAAGGGCAAGGGCTTCAAGGGCGCGGTCGGGACCGCCGCGTCCTATGAACAACTGCTGCGGCCTCTGGGCCGGACGGCCGCGGAGATGGAACAGCGGGCGATGGCCTACCTGGACCTGGAGGCCTATCCGGTTACCACCCAGGTCTGCCCCCGCCGTCAGGACTGGGAAATCCTGGTTGCGCTGGCGGGGGTTGCCCAGAGCCTGCATCGGTTCGCGGTGGACCTGCGGCTTCTGCAGTCGCCGCTGGCGGGCGAATGGAGCGAGCCCTTCGGCCGTGCCCAGGTCGGCTCCTCCGCGATGCCCTTTAAGCGGAACCCCGTCCAGGCCGAAAACGTCTGTTCGCTGGCCCGCTACGTCGCCGCGCTCCCCGCAGTCGCGTGGGAGAACGCCGCCGGGTCGCTCCTGGAGCGGACCCTGGACGACTCGGCCAATCGGCGGGTCGTTCTCCCCAACGCCTTTCTGGCGGCCGACGAGATGCTTCGCCGCGCGCTCCGGCTGGTGCAGGGCCTGGCGCTGGACCGAACGGCCATCACGCGCAACCTGGTGCTCTGGGGGACCTTCGCCGCGACGGAACGGCTGTTGATGGAGTTAGTCCGCGCCGGGGCGGACCGACAGCAGATGCATGAGGTCCTGCGGGAACACAGCATGGCAGCGTGGGAGGCCATCCGGCGAGGGGAGCCCAACCCGCTGGTGGACCTGCTGACGGCCGATGAGCGGATTACGGCGTGGGTTTCCCCGGATCGGGTGCGCGTGCTGATGGACGTGGCGGGCTACGTGGGGGACGCGCCCCAGCGGGCCCGCGCGCTGGCGGCGGAGATCCGCCGAAGGCTGGAGCGATAACACAGGGTGAGGCATCAAATTCTCACACAGAGGCACGGAGGTTTTCTTACGTTACCGTGTCTCTATGCCTCTGTGAGGGAACGAATCCTTTTCGCTGGATAGAAGCCGGCCGTTTTGAGCCAAAGCCCGGTGAGCAAGGATTGTTCGGAGGTTCATCATGCCCTCTCAGTGGCTCGTGGCGGCCCGTGTTCTCAACATTGCCCATCGGGGGGCCAGCGCCGCCGCTCCGCCCAACACCCTCGCCGCTTTCCGGAAGGCCGCGGAACTGGGCGCCGACGGGGTGGAACTGGACGTCCACCTCTCCGCCGATGGCGTCCCGGTCGTCATCCACGACTTCACCGTGGACGGGACGACGGACGGGACGGGCCGGGTTCGGGACCTGCCGCTGGCCGCGCTGCGGGAACTGGACGCGGGATCCCGCTTTGACCCTGCCTTCGCTGGAGAACGTATCCCGACGCTGGAGGAGGTCTTCGCCGAGATCGGCGGTCGGCTCCTCATCAACGTGGAACTGAAGTCCATGCCGGGCAACGACTATCCGGGGATGGAGGAGGCCGTCGCGGCGCTCATCCGCCGCTTTGACCTGACGGATCAGGTGCTGGTCTCCTCGTTCAACCCCCTGGCCCTGCGCCGCTTCCGGAGGGCAGCGCCGGAGATTCCCATCGGCTTCCTCTATGAGGCCGCACCGCTTTCCCGCCTCGCCCGGCTCCTGGCAACGTTGCTCCCCGGCCTGGGGCTCCAGGCCGTTCATCCCCACTGGTCCCTCGTCCGGCCGGAGACGGTCCACCAGGCCCACCGCCTGGGCCGTCGGGTTGTGGTCTGGACGGTGGACGAGCCAGAGGTGATGGCCCGAATGGTCGGCTGGGGCGTGGACGTCGTCATCACCAACTACCCGGATCGGCTGTCCACGATTCTTCGCGGGCGTTCGCATGCCCATCCTGCTTGACGACTCGCGGCTCTTATGGTATTATCTAAACGGGCCCGACAGCGCGGTGCGCACCCACTCTGGGAGGTTTTCTAATGCGAAGACGAATGTTCCCCCTTCTGAGCATTATGCTCGCCCTTCTTCTCGCCGCCTGCTATATGCCTGCTGCCCCCGATGTGACGCCGACGCCCTCTCAGCAGGAACAGGCGGATTGGGGGATGCAGACCCTGGCAGCGGAGGCCGCGCAGGAGACGCCAACCGTGGCCGAACCGACAGAGACCCCGTCAGTCCCCGAAGCGCCCTCCGTCACCCCCGCAGAGACGCCATCGCCGATGCCTGTGGAGACCCCGCCCTCCCCCGAGCCCAGCCCGACCCCTGGGGTTGTTGTCCCCCAACCGTCTCCTGCCCCAACGGTCCCGCCAGCCGGGACGCCTCAGGTCGCTGCTGCGGGAGAGACCACCTATGTGGTCCAGCCGGGAGACCGGCTCTTTCGCATCGCGCTGCGCTTTGGTCTGGACTACAGGGATCTGGCCGCTTACAACAACATTGTAAACCCGGACCGGATTTATCCAGGGCAGGTTCTGCGGATCCCCCCGAGGGCAACACAACCGACACCTTCTACCCCCGGTGAGATTCTCTACATCGTCCAGCCAGGGGATAACCTGTTCCGGATTGCCCTGCGCTACAATATGAACCACCTTTTCCTGGCGGCTTATAACAACATCTCCAACCCCCATCAGATTCGCGTGGGACAGGTCATCCGCATCCCGGTCAATCCCTGACTGGGCCTGGATGCAGGTTCCCGCAGATTTCTGGATGGTTCGTTTTTCACCCGAGATGGGTAACCCCTTTTGCGGTTAAAAGGCCACCAGGTGCTCTCTTCCCCCTGGCCCCTGGTATGATGGAGTAGGGCAACTGCGAGCAGGTTGCCTGCCCCCCGCTCGCCCCTGGCAGCGGGCGAGAGGAGGGGGCGGGGGGCACAGGCGTTACCTGAAGGGCTGCACGGGACGGGTCGCTGCCTCAGAGCCGACGGAAGTCGCCCGACCAGGCCTTCGGCCTGTAGCGTATTTGTAGCGCAAGATTCGTCTTCTGGACTTTGGATCAACCGCCGGATGTAAAATTCATTTCGGCCCATTGGATCAACCGCTGGATGTAAGCCGGAATTCATTTCGGCCCGTTGGATCAACCGCTAGATGTAAGCCGAAATTCATTTCGGCCCGTTGGATCAACCGCCGGGATGTAAGCCGAAATTATGATCTTTGACAAATTAACCCGGACATAAACCGATGTAGCAGAGCAGTGTAACAGGAAGTCAGTATCCCACATTT
>DAOUBO010000279.1:0-5580 GCA_034432695.1 Anaerolineae bacterium
GACAGGCGGCAAAGCCGCCTGTCGCAAAAACCTCCACCTTTCCCTATCCCTCTCCGCAAAAATCCATCAGCCCGATTGAGAAGATGCGGAAAGCAGGTACGACCCACCGTACGCCCCGCTTCTCCTACGGACGCCAGGCCGCCGTGTAGAAGTTCAGGTAGACCGGCAGCATCTGCGCCCAGTAGGCATCGGCATGGTCGCCAGGGGCCACCACGAATTCGTGGGGAACCCCCTGCTCCACCAGAACCTGGTGCAGGCGGTTGGCTCCCGCCCACCCCCCGGTCCCAACCCCCGCATCCAGCCAGATGCGCAGGGTGGCAACGGCGGGTTGCCGGGCCAGCACATAGGGGTCGTAGGCCGGCAGGGGGTAGTTGACAGAAAGGGCTGGGCTATGCGCCCCCACGGCCGAGAAGAGATCGGGCCGTCGGAAGGCGATCTCCAGCGCCCAGACCGCCCCGCGGGAAATCCCCCCGATGACCCGTCCCTCACGGGTCCCCCATGTCCGGTAGGTACGCTCTATGTGGGGGACCAGTTCGTTGACGATAAGGCCCTCCACGGAATAATCCCCACCGCTGGTACGGACGAAGATGCTGTCTGGCGAGGAACCACATCCGGGGAGAACGATGATGAACGGGGGGTAGGCACCGGAACAAATGCCCGCCGCGGCGGCCTCGTCCACCCCCAGACGGTCCCAGTGGGTTTCATCGTAGGGGTAGCCGTGGAGGAGGTAGACGACCGGATAGGCGACCGGGGCCATGTCGTACCCCGGAGGGAGGTAGACCCGGTAGGGCATGCTCTGGCCCGTGACACGGCTGGGATACATGCCCATCTCCACCCGTCCGTAGTCCTCCCTGCAGAAGGAGGCAACCTCCCCCATCGCCGCCAGGGGCGGCGGAGGTGTGATGTAGACGGGAGTGGGAGCGGCCGTGGCCGGAGCGGATGCTGCGGCCTTCGGCCGTGGCGTCGGCGTGGAGGTAGCGGTCGGGGTCGGGGTCACCGCCACCGTCGGCGTGGGGGTAACGGTCGGGATCGGAGTCGCTGTCGGTGTCGGGCGGATCGGCGCAGGGGTGGCGGTCGCCAGTGGGGCCAGAGTGGGCGGCGTATAGGCCGAATGCGTCTCCCGCATCTCACCGGGGGCGCAGGCTGATAAAAGCAGAAGCCCTCCAAAGAGGAGCACCGAAACGATCGGTCGGACGGATCGGGGCATTGGACGAGTTACTCCGAATCGGGGATGACGCGAGCCTCCGGGCCTGGGCGGCAGACAAAGACCTCCTGCACCCCCGGCATGGCCAGAAGGTCGGCCCGGAGACGGTCAGCGTGCTCCGGAAGCGTCAGGATGTGGACGTTGGGGCCGGCGTCAATGGTGAAGTAGGCCAGCATCCCCTCCCGTCGCCAGGCGTGGACCCGGTGCATCAGCATCACAGTCTCCGGGAGCCAGTACAGGAGCGACGGGCGGGACGTCATCATCACCGCGTGCATCAGGAGCGCGTCCTCCTCAGCGGCCTCCCCCAGCGCGGCGAAGTCGCGCCGGGCCAGCGCGTCCAGGACCCGACGGTTCAGTTCGGCAACGCGGGCCAGCCGCGCGCGGTGCAGCGCGCTGGTCGGAGCCAACCGATGGCCTTCCCCGGAGGAGACCCCCTTCTCCGTCCGGGAGACGATGGCCACCAGGTCGCAGAGTTCCCACCAGTCGGGCGGGTAGAGGGGTTCGGCGAAGGCCTCCTCGTCCCGCGCGCCGGTGTGGAGAAGGACGAACCCCCCAAAGATGGAGCGGGCGGCGGAGCCGGACCCTCGTCGGGCCAGACGGCTGAGGTCGCGCGGGGACAGGTCCAGGCCCAGCGCGGCGGCGGCGGCCAGCGTCAGCGCGGCGAAGCCAGACGCGGAGGAGGCGATCCCCGCGCCAGCGGGAAAGTTGTTGCGGGAGACCACCCGCGCCCGCCAGGAGACGCCCGCACGCTCCCGGAGAAGGTCCAGATGCCGGACCGCCCGCTCCCGCGCCGAACCGGAGAGACGAACCCCATCCACCACGATCTCGTCCTCCGCCTGGTCGGGGGAAAAGGCAACGGTGGTGACGGTACGGGTCCGGTCCAGCGTGATGGAGACCGAATCGCTGGCGGGGATGCGGAGGTCGTCGTTTGCGTTGCCCCAGTATTTGGTCAGCGCGATGTTCGCGCCGGCCTCAGCGGTGGCCCGAAATTCGGACGCGGATGAACGCGGATGGACGCGGATCGCTGTCATCACAGACGCCCCTGGTCGGCTCACTCCTGCGCCAGGAGTTCCACCTCGGTGACCAGTGCGTCAAACGCGTGGCCCGAGGCGTAGATGGTCACGGCTTTGATCAGCGCAGGGGGCGGGTTCAGTTCCATCAGATTTTCGGAGTCATAGGAGACCCAGGTCTGAAGGGGGATTTGCTCGCTCCACCAGTAGAGGTAATCGGTCTCGGCTTTCGGGATGGAGTAGAAGCCGTGGAGCCAGTCCCGGTCCCCTCCGAAGACGTCCCGATATTCCACCTTGACGATGATGGGACACTCGGTGCCGGCCATCCCGCAGCCGGGAAGGCTCTGACCGCGGACCATCACGTTCAGGTGGAGCACCAGGGAGGTGAAGTCCTGAACATCGTAGTTGAGAACCTGGCGGATGCCCACCTCGGCATGGCCGATACCGTCCCGAAAGAAATGGGCCGCCGGACGACCGGCGACGGTGGAGACCCGGACTTCCCCGGCCTCCACGAAGTAGTCTTCCCAACCGACCGAAAGCGGCTGGCGGAAGTCGCCGTTGACCAGGAGGTTGCGGGCCGCCGGGAGGACCCGAGGTGCGGTGCTCCCGAACTGTACAATAGTCCGCTGGGCGCTCTCCAGTAAGAGCGTCTGTCCTCTGGAGTCGGTCACCTGGGCCTCCCCCTCCCGGACGATGAACTCGGTCAGCGCCGAGACGGTTCGGACCTCGTAACTGCCCGGCGCAAGCTGGGCGGTCAGATGAGGGGTCCGCAGGGTGGCTTCTGACTCCCGTTCGTTCGTCGGGAGCACGGTCACCCGGACCCGTCCGGTGTCCACCCGCAGGGTGACCCGGTGGGGCAACGGACTCATCCGGAAGCGGGGGGAACGGGCGGCAAGGACCGCCACCTGGGTGCCGCCGTACAGTTGGGCCGTGGCGACGGTCTCGGAGTCCCGCCCCGGCGACTGGAAGGTCAGGATGGCCTGTGCTGCGCTGTCGGTCATCACCACGCTCCGCTCCGGGACGTCCCACGTGGGGTCCCGCAGGGCCAGGAAATCGCCGCGCCCTCCCCGCTGGAGGCTCAACGTCCCCTTCTGGGGCTGGAGCAGGATGCCCTGTCGTCGGGTGGCGGTGAGCAGGAACTGCCGGACGCCCAGGGGTGTTCCCACAGCGATCGCGATGCAGAGTGCAAAGGAGACGAGCAGGATGATCCAGGCCAGACGTTCCCGGTTCTGGGTCATAGGTAGATGATCCGGAAGTCGGTGAATTCGCCCGTTGGCTTCTCCCAGCGGACATTGACACGGGTCACGTAGGCCGCCGGGGGCCCCTCATGGAGCCAGCCCAGGAACTCTTCCAGGGCCGCGCGGGGCCCCTCTGCGACGGTCTCCACCGTCCCGTCCCGACGGTTGGCCACCCATCCGGTCAGGCCGAGGGAACGCGCCCGCCGGACGGTGTAATAGCGAAAGTTGACGCCCTGAACGACCCCCTCCACAACGGCGTGCAGTCGGGCCCGATCGGTCGGTTTTGGCTTCCCCATCCTTCGGCTCCTGAGGTTCGTTGCCTGAATGCAAGACTGGCCTGGCTACTGGACATTTTCTCTGCGCAAGGGCTCCTGCGGGTGCGAAAAAAGGCCAGGCCGCGTAGCGCAAGATTTATCTTACCATCGCTTGCGCTCTGGACTTTGGACAAAACTGCAAAAGGTTGTTTTTACCGCCGAGACGCAGAGTGCGCAGAGACCCGATTAATGTAGAACTCTGCGCTCTCGGCGCCTCTGCGGTGAGTTTTTGCAGTGAAGTCTCAGATACAAGGTCAGGTAGCCAGACGCAAGATGAACCCTGTGGTACGCTCCAGGAATGCCCGGTGGCCAACGTTCAGAACCAGAACAGAAACCGCGGCTCGCGCCGGTCAAAGCGATGCAGGCCGGCCGCGCGGGCCGCCTCCAGCGCCTCCTCGTATTCCCGCGCCGTGATGGGCCGATTCAGCGGCGGATACTCGTGGGCCCGGTAGCACGGCCGGTACTGGTCCATGATGTTGATGTACGTATCTCGCGAGACCTCCTCGGCCAGGAAGCGGGCGATCTCGGCCGTCCCAGCCAGGCCGCCGGGAAGGACCAGGTGGCGAACCAGAAGCCCCCGCAGGGCGATCCCTCGCTCGTCCAGAACCAGGTCGCCCACCTGCCGATGCATCTCCTTCACCGCGGCTTGATTGACGGCCGGGTAGTTCCGCACGCGGGAGTACCGGTATGCGACCTCCTCATCGGCGTACTTCATGTCGGGCATGTAGATGTCCACGACGCCGTCCAGCAGGGCCAGCGCTTCCAGGGAGTCGTAGCCCCCCGTGTTCCAGACCAGGGGGATGCGCAGCCCGGCTTCCGCGGCGATGAGGACAGCGGCCAGGATGGGCGCCAGGACGTGGGTCGGGGAGACGAAGTTGATGTTGTGACAGCCCCGCGCCTGAAGGGCCAGCATCATCTGCGCGATATCTTCCGGCTCCACCTCCTCCCCGTGGCCCAACTGGCTGATGTCGTAGTTCTGGCAGTACTGACAGTTCAGGTTGCACCAGGCAAAAAAGATGGTGCCGGAGCCCCGATAGCCCCGCAGCGGGTCCTCTTCCCCGAAGTGCGGGCCATAACTGGAGACCAGGGCCCGGACGCCAGTGCGGCATGCACCGGTGGTCCGGTAGCGGTCCACGCCGCATTTGCGCCCGCAGAAGTCGCAGGCGTGGAGCCGGTCGTAGGCCCATTGCACCCTTCGGCGCAGTTCGCCGCTCCGCAACAGGGCAAGATAGGCGGGCTCAAAGGGCACCGACATCCAGTGGTTCCCCGATCAGATCGTACTCCAGCGCGCCGGTGATACGCACAGGGACCATCGCCCCCACGGGCAACTCCTCCTGCACCAGCACCAGCCCGTCTATCTCCGGCGCATCCCGATAACTCCGCCCGACGCTGATGCCGTCTCCGTATCCCTCCACCAGCACATCCAGCGTCCGGCCCACCAGCGCGCGGTTCTTCCTCAGCGAGATGGCCTGCTGGAGTTCCATCAGGCGTGCCCGCCGCTCCTCCTTGACCTCCGGGGGGACGTCGTCGGCCAGACGCGCCGCCTCCGTTCCCTCCTCCCGGGAGTAGGTGAAGACCCCCACCCGGTCAAAAGCCATCTCCTCCACAAAACGCAGGAGCGCCTCAAACTCCTCCTCCGTCTCCCCCGGATACCCCACGATGAACGTGGTCCGGATGACCAGGTCGGGGATGCGCTCCCGCATCCGGGCCACCGTCCGCCGCACCCAGCCCACATCGGCGGGGCGGCGCCTCCGTCGCAGGACGGCGGGGGGGGCATGGTGGGGCGGGGGGGCCAGGGACGGGAGGGACCCGGG
>DAOUBO010000280.1:0-13133 GCA_034432695.1 Anaerolineae bacterium
GCGGCCGCCAGCCGGGCCCGGCGGCGGTACCAGTCCCGCGAGGCCGCCAGCGCGCGGACGGCCTGCTCCATGTCCAGAAAGACGGGGATGGCGACCTGGCCGACCAGTTCGCGCGCCGCGCCGCCCTCCCCGTACGCGCAGAGGGCCACCGGCATCCCCGTCTCCCGGACGATGCGGTCCACCTGATACGCCAGCCGGTTCGCTCCCTCCGCCTCGGAGCGGCTGGAGGGATTGACCAGCAGGACCGCGTCCGGCCGGATCATCCGCAGCGTCTCCTCCACGATGCGGGCGCAGCGGCCAAAGTCAAAGATGACGCCCAGGTCCAGGGGGTTGGTCGGCGCGATGACGTCGGCGCGGAAGAGGGAGCGGACCGTCCGGACAAACCCCTCCGGCAGCGGGGCCAGGCGGAAGCCGTACTGCTCCACGAAGTCGGCGGCGATGACGGCGTGCCCCCCGGAGCGGGAGATGACGACGACCTCATCCCCCCGGACGAGCGGGAGGGCCAGCCCCTGGGCTATGGCGACCGCGTCGCCGAAGGAGTCGGCGCGCAGGATGCCGGCCTGGCGGAATGCCGCGCTCACGATGCGGTCGTCGTTGGCCAGCGCCGCCGTGGGGGAGCGGGCGATGCTCTGGCTCGCGCTCCCCCGGTTCGCCTTGTGGACGATGATGGGCTTCTCCGACCGACGGGCCAGGTTCATCAGCCCCCGCCCGTCGTCCACCGACTCCAGGTAGAGGCAGACCACACGGGTCCCGGGGTCCTCCAGCAGGTAGGCCAGGTAGTCCGCCTCGTCCAGGTCGGCCTTGTTGCCGATACTGACGACCTTGTTGACGCCCAGCCCGGCGGCGGAGAAGAGTTCGGCGTAGGTGATGGAGACCCCGCCGCTCTGGGCGACCACCGAGACGGGGCCGAAGCGGAGCGTCTCCCGCGCGACGTGGGCGAAGGGCAGGCAGACCCCGGCATCCAGGTTGATCACGCTGATGCAGTTGGGGCCCACGAAGCGGATGCCCCAGCGGCGGGCGACCTCCTTGAGTTGCTCCTCCAGTTGGCGGCCCTGTTCCGAAAATTCGGAAAAGCCGCCGGACTCAATGACCACGTGGCGGATGCCCTTGCGTCCGCAGGCCTCCATCAGGCCGGGGACCAGGGGGGCGGGGACCAGGATGACCGCCAGGTCCAGGCCGTCGGGCACTTCGTCCAGCGAGGGGACGATGGGGACGCCGTGGACCTCTCCCCGCTCCCGTCCCACGGCGTAGAGGGCACCGGAATAGCCGAAGGTGCGCAGGTTGAGAAGGATGGTGCGGGCCAGGTTGTCGGGTTTCTCCGAGACGCCGATGACGACGATGCTCCGGGGGTAGAAGATGCGGTGCATGGAGCCTCCGATGGGATGGGATAGGATGGCACTGCAGGTCGGAGACGGGCTCCTCGCCGCCCGCGGTCATCCGACATCCATCCGGCAATCCCCCTGGGCCGTCAGGAACGGGATACCGGGACGGATCTGGCCTCCCCCTTCGTCACACCCAGCATGCAGAGAGTTGCCAGGACGAAGAAGGCAGGGGCAACGACGAAGATGGTGTTGTAGTTGCGCCCCGTCAGGTCAATGACCCACCCGTTCAGGATGGGGCCGACGACCGCGGCCAGTGTCCCCGCCACGTAGTAGAGCCCGGTGTAGGTTCCCAGGACCTCCTCAGAAGTGGACGTATCCACCACCATCGGCAGGCTGTTGATGTTGATGAGCGCCCAGGCCAGCCCGCCGACCGCCAGCAGGCCGATAATCACAGGGACCATCGGGGTGAAGTAGGCGACGATGAGCACGAGGGTGAAGACGATCAGGCCGATCAGGATGGTCCGCTTGCGCCCGATTCGGGTGGCGATGATGCCGCTGGGGATGGAGAACAGGATGAATGTCACGTAGGCGACGCTGAGAATCATCCCCGCGGTGGCCTCGCTGATGTTCAGCACCGCCACACCGTAGGAACTGAAGAAGGTTTCCACTGCGTTGTAGCCGACGAACCAGAAGAAGATGGCGAGGATGAGGAGGGCAAGGCTCCGGGCGTTCTCGCGGGGGATGTTGCGCAGTCCCCGAAAGACGCCCAGCCCTTCCTCGCTCCGGGCTGCCTCCACCAGTTCCGGGGGTTCTTTGACCTTCCAGAAGAGGATGGCGACGGCGATGAGGGTCACCAGTCCCCCAAACCAGAAGGGGAGCGGCCGATAGATGCGGTAGAGCAGGCCCCCGACGAGGAAGGCCAGAATTCCGCCGAGGCCGCCCATCAGGTTGATGACGCCGTTGGCTTTGGAGCGCAGCGGCGAGGGGACCAGGTCTGGCATCAGCGCGATGACCGGAGTCCGGAAGACGGCCATCGCCAGGAGCATCACCATCAGAGAGGCGATGAAGAAGGCGAAGAGGCCACCCAGTTTGTCCACCTGACCGTTCAGTTCCGGCGGGATCATCTGGGGGGCGAGGGGGATCAGAGCGAACGCGAGGACGGCGATGGGCGCGCAGGTGATGATGTAGGGCATTCGGCGCCCGATGCGGGTGTAAGTCCGGTCGCTGACGGCGCCCATAATCGGCTGGATGAAGAAGGCGGCGATGTTATCCAGCGTCATAATGAAGCCAGTCAGGGTGGCGCTGAGGCCGAAGCCCAGGGCCTGGGCTCCGAAGTTCGGGCTTCCCGCCTGCAGGAAGATGGGCACATAGGTGTTGTAGATGGCCCACATCACACTGATGCCGAAGAAGCCGAAGCCGATGAGGAAGACCTTTTTGTAGTCCAGTTTATCGGTGAGCATGGGTGTCCTCCTGTGGAAGATTGAGATGCCCGGGCTTTGCCCAGGATTGCGGTTGACTGACCAGCAGTCTTATGGCCGCTGTGGGCGCCTGTGGCGCAGGATATATCCCGCCGGCCGTTACCGAATCCCCGCGCTAATATGCTCCCTCGCCCAGCAGGACCTTCGGGATCGTCCGCATCAGGATCTTGAAATCCAGCCAGAGGGACCAGTTCTCAATGTAGTAGATATCCAGGAGCACCATTTCATCAAAGGAAAGGCGGCTGCGGCCGCTGACCTGCCAGAGGCCGGTCATCCCCGGCGGGGCTTCCAGCCGCCTTTTATGCCATTCCTGGTACTTCTCCACCTCGGCCGGGATGGGGGGGCGGGGGCCCACCAGGCTCATCTCCCCCCGCAGGACATTGACCAGTTGCGGCAACTCGTCCAGGCTCAGCCGGCGGATGATCCGCCCGACACGGGTCAATCGGGGGTCGTCCCGGATCTTGAAGATGGGGCCGTCGGCTTCGTTCAGGTCCGCCAGCATGTCCTGCTGCTCCTCGGCCCCCACGTGCATAGAGCGGAACTTGTACATCTCAAAGAGGCGTCCCCGCAGGCCCACCCGGGTCTGACGGAAGATGATCGGTCCGGGGCTATCCAGCCGGATGGCGAGCGCGATCAGGGCGAAGAGGGGAGCACACAGCACCAGCCCCACGGCGGCCACGACGATGTCCACCAGTCGCTTGACCATCAGGGCGCTCTTGCTGATGGAAACCTCCCGCACGCCGACGAGGGGGACGCCGCCCAGGTCCTCCACGTTGACCTGGGTCAGGCTCATCTGGAAGAGGTCGGGGACAATGCGGGGCCGGACCCGGTGGCGCTCGCACTCCCGCACCAGGGCCATGATCCTGCGGTGGTACATCCAGGGGAGGGTGATAATGACCTCGTCGGGCTTTTCCTCCTCCAGGATGTGTGGGAGGTTCTCCAGTGGTCCCAGCGCCTTGAAACGGCCGATGTCCGTATAGCCTTTTTCGGGGTTATCGTCCACGAAGCCGATCACCCGGTAGCCCAGGTCGGGCCGGGCGACGATGGTCCGCATCACCGTTCGCCCCACCTCCCCCGCGCCGACGATGACGACCCGCTTGACACCGATGCCCTTCGCGCGCAGGTGGGCCATCACTCCCGCTTCCACCGCCCGTACCACTGCCAGAAGCAGGATGGTCAGCAGGCCGGCCTCTATCAGCATCGCGCGGGAGTAGTACCGGGGCCGGAAGATAAAAGTGATCGCCAGCATCAGCACGGTCACCTTGGCCGTGGAGTTCGTGATGCGGTAGACCTGGTCCATCCAGGAGCGCGGCCAGGTCCGATATACCCCGTCCACCACGAAGAAGAGGGGCGTCAGGACGACGTAGAGGAGCAGGAACGGGAGATAGGCAGACAGGGGGGCATCGTAGGCGATGTCCAGGAACCAGCGCAGGTCGTACCGCATCCAGTAGCCGCCGAGAAACCCCAGCATGGTGAACAGGATGTCCACGGTGACAACCCACCAGGGCGCACGACCGTTTCGGTTCATCGTTCACCCCCTCTCACTCAGGGCCTGTCGGTACAGGGCAACGGTTTCCTCCGCGGTGCGGGCCCAGGAGAAGCGGGCGGCGTGGACCAGTCCGCGTTCCCGCAGAACTTCCCGCAGGGCCTCGTCGGTCAGGAGGCGATGCAGGCCGTCAGCGATGGCGCCGACATCGGTGGGGTCCACCAGCAGCGCCCCCTCCCCCGCGGCCTCCGGAAGGGAGGACGTCGTGGAGGTCAACACCGGGGTCCCGCAGGCCAGGGCCTCCAGGACCGGCATGCCGAACCCCTCGTAGAGGGACGGGTAGGCGAAGACCCGGGCGGCATTGTACCAGAGGGGCAGTTCCTCGTTGGGGATGTAGCCAGGGAAGAGGACGCGGTCCCCGAGGTTCAATCGCTCCACCGTCGCGAAGATCTCCTCGTCGTACCAGCCCCGCGCGCCGGCGAGGGCCAGGAAAGGTCCCTCGGCATCGGAAAGCCGGGCGAAGGCCTGCACCAGCCGGACCAGGTTCTTGCGGGGCTCCAGCGTTCCGACGTAGAGGATCAACCGCTCCGGCAGTCCTCTCCGGGCACGGAAGGCCGCGACCTCCTCCGGGCGGAGCGGCCGGAAGATGGGGTCCACCCCGTGGTAGACGACGCGGATCTTCCAGCGGGGGATGTTCAGCAACTGTTCCGTCTCCTTCGCTGTGTGGGAGGAAACGGCGAGAACCCTTCGGGCACGGTGGACTGAAAGGCGTGTGAACAGGCTCAGATAGAGCCGGTTCGCCGGGCGGAAAAAATGGGGGAAGCGCAGGAAACTCAGGTCGTGGACGGTGACCACGGAGGGGAGAGAGGTCGCCAGCGGCACGACGTAGACGGGCCCGTGGACCAGGTCGGCTCCAGTGTGCCGCAGGAGGATCGGCAGGACGAGTTGTTCCCAGAGGACCCGCACAGCGGGGCGGTAGGTGGGCCAGCGGGTCTGGATGGCGTTCACCGCGCGCGGCGGGCGGGCTTCCGGCCCGACGAAGGCAGTTACCTGGCACCCTGCGTGGGGGAGGTGGAGCAGCAACCGGTAGATGTACTGATGGACGCCCGCGCTCCGGTACGAGGGGTCGCCGGAGAACAGATGGGCGTTCAGCGCAATATGCAGGGATGGCCCCTTTTCTCTCTCCATCAGGGCTGATTATACCATACCCTGCGGAAATCAGAAGCCGCGCGAGGACTGGACTTTGGATAAACCGCCGGGGTGTAAGCCGAAATTTCGGCCTACAGGCCCATATAGATGTAAGCCGAAATTTCATTTCGGCCTACAGGCCACCCATATAGCCGAAATTTCATTTCGGCCTACGGGCCACCCATATAGATGTAAGCCGAAATTTCATTTCGGCCTACGGGCCACCCATATAGCCGAAATTTCATTTCGGCCTACAGGCCACCCACATAGATGTAAGCCGAAATTTCATTTCGGCCTACAGGCCACCCATATAGCCGAAATTTCATTTCGGCCTACGGGCCCATATAGATGTAAGCCGAAATTTCATTTCGGCCTACGGGCCACCCATATATATTGGGCGTCAGCAAATGGATAAAGCCCACATATGTAGTACAGGTAAGGCGCTCTCCCTGGCCCTTTCAGTTTGTCCAAAGTCCAGTACGAAATGCCAGCCCTATATACGGAGCATAGGCAAAGTGCCTGCCACTCCCTTTTCAGTCTCTCTAAAGTCCAGCGGGAATCAGGCCCTGGATGGACGCCAGGATGTAAGCCAACGCCCTCTCTGGAAACTGAGGAGGCCTGTCCAGAATCCAGCGGGGAGGAGGGCGCTCGCTTCGGGTATCTGGAGAAACGATGAAGGGGGTGTCCGGCGCGAATGCACCGGACACCCCCTGTGCCCCTGGCGCGATTCGAACGCGCGACCGGGAACTTAGGAGGTTCCTGCTCTATCCTGCTGAGCTACAGGGGCCTATTGCTATTATAGCGCATGCCTCCAAAAGAGGCAAGCGGATCACCCCCGGGCCCGATAAAGGTCCTGGGAGGAGCCGATTTCCCACCGGCGTCCACAGCGGCCGGAGAGGCGTCCCCGTTCAGGGGCATCCGTTTCCCTTTTTCTGGCTTTCGGGTATAATAGAGTTGACGCCAGTGGGCGAAACGGGCTATCTGGGGAGGTTAACGTGCATTCGCAGTTTCGGGGTAGTACGTTCATTACGCTTCTGTTGCTGGCGGCGGTTCTATTTCTGACCTATAACCTGCTCAGCCGCTCCAGCGAGCCGAGCCTGGTGCCTATCAGCCGGATCGCGGCAGAGATCCAGGCGGGGCGGGTGGAGACCATCGTGGTGAATGGGAACCGCCTGGAGGTTCGCTTGCGGAATGGCCAGCAGTTGCGGTCTCTCAAGGAGGCAACGGCGACCGTCGCCGAGCAGTTAAAATGGCTGGGGGTCACCGAGGAGCAACTGGCGCAGGTCCAGATAGAGGTCGCCGAGACGACCGACTGGACGACGCTTCTCAGCACTGGCGGGACCTTCCTGATGATGATCCTGTTTCTGGTGGCCCTCTTCTTCTTCCTGCGGCAATTTCAGGGGGCGAACAATCAGGCCCTTTCCTTTGGCAAGAGTCGGGCCCGGCTCTACACCAGCGATAAGCCCGCGGTGACGTTTGACGACGTGGCCGGAGTGGACGAAGCGAAAGAGGAACTGCGGGAGATTGTGGAGTTCCTGAAAGAGCCGCAGAAGTTCATCCAGGTCGGCGCGCGCATCCCCAAGGGAGTTCTGCTGGTGGGAGCGCCGGGCACGGGGAAGACCCTGCTGGCGAAGGCCGTGGCCGGGGAGGCCGGCGTCCCCTTCTTCAGCATGTCGGGCTCCGAGTTTGTGGAGATGTTCGTCGGCGTCGGGGCGTCCCGCGTGCGGGACCTCTTTGATCAGGCCAAACGCCACTCCCCCTGCATCGTCTTCCTGGATGAGATAGACGCGGTGGGACGGCATCGGGGCGCCGGGCTGGGCGGCTCCCACGATGAGCGGGAGCAGACGCTGAACCAGATTCTGGTGGAAATGGACGGCTTTGATACCGACACCAACGTCATCGTGATGGCAGCGACCAACCGGCCCGACATTCTGGACCCGGCCCTTCTGCGCCCCGGTCGGTTTGATCGGCGCATCGTTCTGGACCGGCCCGACGTACGGGGCCGGGAGGCCATCCTGCGGGTCCACACGCGCGGCAAACCCCTCGCAGACGACGTGGACCTGACCTTTCTGGCGAAAGCGACGCCGGGGTTCGTGGGCGCCGACCTGGCGAACGTGGTCAACGAGGCGGCCATCCTCGCCGCCCGTCGTAACAAAAGGGTCATCGGGATGGCGGAGTTCAAAGAGGCCATAGAACGGGTCCTGGCGGGCCCGGAGCGGAAGAGCCGGATTCTCTCCGAGGAGGAGCGGCGGATCATCGCTTACCATGAGGCCGGCCACGCGCTGGTGGCCCACTACCTGCCCAAGTGTGACCCTGTCCAGAAAATCTCCATCATCGCCCGGGGGATGGCGGCCGGGTATACCCTCGCCTTACCGGAGGAGGACCGAACGGTCATCAGCAAGTCCAAGTTTGAGGACCAACTGGCCTTCGCCCTGGGCGGCCGGGCGGCCGAGGAACTGGTCTTTGGCGAAGCGACCACCGGCGCAGCCAACGACCTGGAGCAGGTGACCGAACTGGCCCGGGCGATGGTGACCCGCTACGGGATGAGCGAGAAACTGGGCCCGATGACCTTCGGGCAGAAGGAGGAACTGGTCTTTCTGGGCAAGGAGATCGGGGAGCAGCGGGATTACAGCGAGGCCGTGGCCCAGCAGATAGATGAGGAGGTCCGGCGGATCATCCACACGGCTTACGAGCGGGCCCGGAAAGTCCTGGAGGAGCATCGGGACCAACTGGATGCAGTCGCGCAGCGGCTGCTGGAGGTGGAGACCATAGAGGCGGAGGAGTTCCTGGCCATTCTGGAAGGACGTCCGTTGCCAGAGAAGAAGGAGCCCAGGACGCCGCCGCCGGAGCCCAGAAAGGCGGAACGGCCCGCCCCGGCCCGGCGGGGTCGGCTGGAGATGCCCCCCAAGCCGGCGCCGGTCCGATGAATGGGCAGTGACACGGGTTGCATCCTGCGCCGCCCAGAGTTTCCGAGCAGGTGCAAATGAGCGCGACGACGATAACCGTCCAACTGGAACGGGAATTATGGGAACTGTTCTGGCCCTTTCACCAGCACCCTGAACAGGCCGTGAAAGAGATCGCCGTACCGGAACTCTACCGGCGGAGGGAAATATCCAGCGGAAAGGCAGCGGAATTGCTGGGTATGGAGCGATTGGAGTTCATCCGCTATGCCGCCCGTCTGGGAAGCCCCTACTTTGATCTGGATGAGACTGAACTGGCCGAAGAGGTCCGCCAGGTGGAGATGGCTGCGGTGGGATACAACCAGCCTCGTGACCATTGACGGCTGACTGTGGCGGAGGATCCAAATGCCCGACGCTTTAAGCGTGCAGCATCTGGCTCACATCACCGAAGCGACCATTACCTTTGGCGACCTCACCGTTTTTGTCGGCCCTCAGGCCAGCGGGAAAAGTCTGGTGGCGCAGTTATGGAAGTTGTGGCTGGATAGTGGACCTATCCAATCCCGGCTGCGCATGTTTGGTTATTTGTGGAAGGATTGGGCCGATTTCCTGTGGGTTTACTTCGGAAGGGGATATGAAAGAACCTGGCGGGAGACCCGCATGGAGGTGGATGACCAGCCTGTAACTCCTGATGACATACTATCCGCATACAAAGGAGGTATGCCTAAAGAGCGCGTTTTTTATATCCCCGCCCAGCGCGTCCTTTCCCTGGCATACGGATATGGATGGCCACTTCCCTTCAAGGGTTTTGAGGATGGCACCCCTTTCGTACTCCGCCAGTACAGCGAAGAAATGCGGCGCTTCATGGACGAAGAATTCCCCGAACCGGATGCCCTCATCTTCCCGGTAGAACGTCGGTTGCACAGGAGCCTGCGGGATCAACTGGTGGAAAGTGTCTACCCGGGGGTGGCCCTTCGGGTAGACATGACCCGGCGGAAGCAGTTAGTGCTGGAGGTGGAAGGGACTCAGGCCAGGCTTCCGGTCTATTCCTGGACAGCCGGACAGCGGGAATTCACTCCTTTGCTGCTGGCCCTCTACTGGCTGTTGCCTCGGGGGAAGTATCCCAAACGGGGATATGAATGGGTTGTGATAGAAGAGCCGGAGATGGGACTGCATCCTCAGGCGATTGTAGGATTCATATACGCTCTACTGCATCTTCTCCACCGGGGGTATAGGGTCATTCTGACCACCCACTCTCTCACGCTGGTAGAATGGTCCTGGTTGATGCAGCGACTGAAGTCAGTGCCACCGAAGGATGGGCAGGTGGCCCTCTCTGAATACCTCGGACTTTCTCAGACGATGCGAGTGGCAGAGATTGTTGCGGGGGGATTGGAAAAAGAAATTCGTACCTATTACTTCCGGCGTAAAGGCAAGGAAGCCGTCGCCGTGGACATCAGTTCGCTGGATGCCTGGGACGAGAATCCCGATATCGCGGAATGGGGCGGCCTGGCAACGACGACGGATCGTGCTCACCATGTACTGAGCCGGGCCCTCGCTGCAGCAACCAGGTCCTGAATATCTCATCGTGTCATGTGCCGCTCTCCGTTCCTCCAGAGTGCAGACCAAACCTTCGGGCCTGGTGCCTGTCAACCCGGCTTGCATGCTCTTAAGCGCGGGCATCGGAGAAAAATTGAGCCTGAAAACTCCCGGCAGATTCTGGGCAGTGTGGATATTGATGGGTGGTACGCGGATCAGGAACCCAACGCGCCAAGATGGGATTACGTAGTCGGCTATGGTTCCGGGCCAACTCCCCGAGCGTATTTTGTGGAAATCCACCCTGCAGGAATAGAAGAAATTGATGAAATACGCTCAAAATGGGAGTGGCTGATGAAAAAATTGAAGGCGAAGAAGAGCCCTTTTCTCTCGGATCGTTGGGTGGTTTCTTATCATTGGCTTGTGCCGGGTGATGTCCCCGCTACCAAACTGTATGTCGCCACACGATTCCAGGAGATTCCTGTAAAGTTTGAGGGCCGGGGCCCTCTGCGGCTGAAATAATGGCCCGCATTTCCTGTGTAGATGCGCACCATCCCGACCCCCGCCCCATCGCCGAAGCCGCCGCGGTCATCCGGGCCGGGGGGCTGGTCGCGTTCCCCACCGAGACGGTCTACGGCCTGGGCGCGGACGGCCTCAATCCTGCCGCCGTCGCCCGTATCTTTGAGGCCAAAGAGCGCCCACCCACCGACCCCCTCATCCTGCACATCGCTGAGCCGGAGGCCCTCTCCCAACTGGTGCAGGAGGTGCCCCTCGTCGCCCTGGAACTGGCCCGCCGCTTCTGGCCCGGCCCCCTGACCCTGGTCCTGCCCAAACAACTCGTGGTCCCCGACCTCGTCACCGCGGGTTTGCCGACGGTCGCGGTGCGGGTGCCTGCACACCCGGTGGCTCTGGCCCTGATCCGCGCGGCGAAGACCCCTATCGCCGCCCCCAGCGCCAATCGCTTCGGCCATACCAGCCCCACCACCGCCCAGCACGTCCTGGACGACCTGGGAGACCGGATAGACCTGATTCTGGATGCCGGCCCCACACCCGTCGGAGTGGAGTCCACCGTTCTGGACCTCACTGGCCCGGTCCCGACCATCCTGCGCCCCGGTGGGCTTCCCCGGGAGGCGATTGAGGCCGTCGTGGGGCCGGTGGCGATCCGGGTCATTGTCCCGGAGGGCCCGATGCCTTCTCCTGGGATGCTCGCCAGGCACTATGCTCCCCGGGCTGAGATGGTCTTCCTCCAGGGCCCGCCGGAGTGGGCGCGTGCCGTTCTGCGGGAATTGGCCCTGCGCCACGCTGCGGAGGGACACCGCGTGGGCGCGCTCATCGCAGAGGAAGACCGGGAAGCGCTGGCGGGGTTGGCAGTGGAGACCGTTGTCCTGGGGCCGGAGGACGACCTGGAGCGGATCGCCCGGCGGCTCTACGACGGGCTGCGGGAACTGGACAGCCGGGGGCTTTCCCTCATCCTCGCCCGGGACTTCGGCGAAAAGGGGCTCGGGCTGGCCATCCGGGACCGTCTGACCCGCGCCGCGGGCGGGCGGGTGGTCCGGCCTGCGTCTCCCTTGATTCGCCAATGAAGAAATCCGTGTAATCCGTGAAATCCGTGGTTCTTAGACGGATCTCACAGACTGAATAGCGTGTCCGGCGCCGAGGCGGTTGCCCCCTTTGACCGCTCAGGGCACCTCGCCCTCAGACCGGGTAGAGGATTCGCTCCTCGCGGAGTTGCTTCAGGACGACCCGGTCCGTTTCGGGGTTCGCTTCCCGTGCAGCTTCCCGCCAGGCCCTGGGCAGGCTGGCGATATCACGCAGGGTATATCCGAAGGTCTCCCAGAACTCCAGGACCTCGGGGGAGACGCTGGCGGGCACGATCAGAATGGCCGCCTCACAGAGGAGTTCCTGGGCTGCCTCTTCCATTGCCGTCAGGAGCGCCCGACCGGCGACCAGGCGCAGGCGGGCGGGAAAGATCAGGAAATCCGTCACCCGGGCGACCAGATTTTCCACCTGCCAGCCCAGTAGGCCAACCACTTTGCCGTCCATTTCGGCCAGCAGGAACCCAACGCCCCCGAATCGCTGGAGGACGTCCTCGGTGGTAACGGGCTTCTTTCCGACGCCCGCCCGGTTCACGAACGCAGCGATCCGCTCTGCATCGGAAGGACGAGCGCGCCGAACGATGATCTCAGAGGTCTCGTTCATCGGGCTGCTCCCTCGGCTGTGGCTGCATCCCCAATTATATCCGGATTTCACCGTTTCGTCCAGCACGCCTTTTTCTCCTTCCTCTGCATCCTGGCGGTTTATCCAAAGTCCAGTATAATAGGGCATGCCTTCATCCTGGACTTTGGATAAATTCCCGGAGGTGGACCCGTGGCGTTGACGCGGGAACAGGTAGAACATATTGCGAACCTGGCCCGTCTGGCGCTGACGGAGGAGGAGAAGGAGCGCTTTCGTCAGCAGTTGTCGGCGGTGCTGGACTACGCCGCGCGCTTGCAGGAACTGGATACCGATGCCATCCCCCCCACCGCAACCGTCCTCCCGGTCCGCAACGTGATGCGGGCCGACGAGCCGCGCCCGCCGGCCTCGCGCGAGGAGATCCTCTACAACGCCCCCGACGCCGAGGAAGGGTGCTTCAAAGTGCCGGCCATCGGGTGGGAGTGACGCTGTTGCCGAGGAGGAACGTATGCCTCTCCACGACCTGACCATCCACGAGGCCCGGAAACTCCTGGACGCGGGGGAGATCTCCGCCGTGGAACTGGCCCAGGCCGTCATAGACCGCATCCTCGCGGTGGACAACGACGTCCGGGCCTACCTGACGCTGACGCCGGAGGAGGCGCTGGAACAGGCCCGCGCGGCCGACGCGGCCCGCAGGGAAGGGCGGATCTCCCCCCTTCTGGGCATCCCCATCGCCGTGAAGGACGTCATCTGCACCGCCGGGATCCCCACCACCTGCGGCTCGCGCATCCTGGAGAACTTCGTCCCGCCCTACGACGCGACGGCCATCGCTCGCCTCAAGGCCGCCGGCGCGATCATCCTGGGCAAGACCAACACCGACGAGTTCGCAATGGGTTCCTCTACCGAGAACTCTGCCTTCTTCCCCACGCGCAACCCCTGGGACCTGAACCGGGTCCCTGGCGGCTCCAGCGGCGGGAAAAAAACAATATACTTTATGGATAGTTTAAAGGCAACAATACTGATAATAATAGGAACAATTTTACTTGGCTTTATATTT
>DAOUBO010000281.1:0-3272 GCA_034432695.1 Anaerolineae bacterium
CGGATCAGGTGCCGCCGGAAGCCCAGAATGGCGACCATGTCCCGGATGTAATCGTCCAGCGTCCTCTGCTGGTACTGCAAAAGCCGCTGGCTCTCCTCCGTATCCAGCCAGTCGGTGCAGAAGGGGACCGTGCTGAAGGCCTCCTCCGGAAGCATCCCCACGCCCATCGCCTCCAGGATCCGCGCCGCGATCTCCCGGAAGTAGAACTGACAGCGCGGCCCCCCGCCGATGAGCAATACCTTCCCCCAGACCTCGGGATGGCTCACCGCGCTGGCGATGGCCAGGCCCACGTCCCGGGTGTGGACGAACTCCATGCGGTTATCCAGCGGGACGTCAAACATCCCCGGATCGGGGCGCATCGCGAGGGGGAAGACGGCGCCGAAGCGCAGGATGACCCACTCCAGGCCCGACTCCCGGATCATCTGCTCGCAGAGGACCTTGTGGCGGGAATAGTGCTCCAGCGGGCAGACGGGGTCGTCGGCCCGGCGGGGCGGGGGCTGATCCTGCGTCCGCCCGTAGACGTGCAGGGATGAGGAGAAAACCAGGCGCGGGGGACGGGGCTGGGCCTTCATCGCCTCTATCAGGTTGCGGGTGCCCCCCACGTTCACCTGATAGGCCAGGTCGGGCCGGGCCTCGGACTCAATCCCGGTGGCGGAGAGTTTGGGGATAATGAAGGCCAGGTGGACCACCACGTCCTGCCCCTCCACCGCCCGGGCGACCTCTTCGGGGTTGCGCAGGTCGCCCCAGACGACCTCTATGCGGTCGCCCCAGCGGCGAGCCGCGTGCTCGTTGGCCTTCGTCCGCAGGTCAAAACAGCGCACCCAATACCCCTTTCGGAGCAACTCCTCCAGCGCGCTCTGCCCTACGTTGCCGAAGGCTCCAGTCAGCAAAACTTTCATTCTGCTCCTTCCTTTTGGTGAATTTGTTCTCCAGCGCGGCGAAGGCCGCGCAACAGGGAAAGAGGCCGCTCCACACCCGGAGAAGCCAGCAGCGACCTGAACCGGGCCGATGCTTCCCGGCTCGTCTGCCAGAGGGTCCTCGGTATCCCTGTGGCCTCCGGAAGCCATCGGCCCAGAAGGACCGTCGGATTCGCCACGAGATCGGAGAGCGGGCCGGGCAACCGGCGCTGGAACACTCTTCGCACCGTCTCCGCCGGGAAGGGAACGGCGGGCCACCGCAGGTGGCGCCGGGGCCGACGGCGGGGCGGCGGGAAGGCCCCAAACTCGTAGTCAAAGGGGATTTCCCGGACAGGCCTCCCTCGCAGCATCTGTACCTCGCACCAGAGGTATTTGGCGCCCACCCGGAGCATCCCCTCTTTGCGGAACCTCCGCATAGAGACCGGGATCTGCGTGCTGGTCAGCACCCCAAAGCGGCCGTGGCGGGCTGCCCGCCGGACGTAATCTATGTCCTCGCTCATCCGGAGCGTCTCGTCAAAGCCCCCGATCTTCGCATGCAACTCCCGCCGGACCAGGATACAGAAACCCGGGGCATAGGGAAGGACGGACTGCATCAGGATGAAATAGAGGTTGGCCGCATCGTGGACGATTTTCTCCACCGGGTTGCCGTCCCACGGGACCACCCGCGCGGTCGCCACGTCGTATCCCTTCCGCAGGAACTCCGCCACCGCGCGCGCTATGAAATCCGGCGGGGGGACGACATCCGCGTCCAGGAAGAGAATCAGGGCCCCCGTTGCCGCCCGCGCCCCGGCATTCCTCCCCCCCGCGGGCGTCCCTCCCTGAACCACCCGGGCACCGTACCGGCGGGCGATCTCGGGCGTCCCGTCGGTGGAGCCGGCATCGGCAACGATGACCTCATCAGCAGGGCGGGTCTGGGCCGCCAGCGCGTCCAGAAGATTCGGCAGATAGGCGGCCTCATTGAGTGTCGGGATGACGACGCTCAGGCGAAGATGGGCGGTTTCGGGAAACCCTTTCCCAGCCATATCCTTCCCCTCCTCCACAAAGTTGCAGAACTCCGCTCCTTCCCCATGCTCCGACCATCGCTCTCTCCCGCAGGGAGCATCGGCGTAGCCCTCAGGCCGACGCTGCCTCCGGTTGCCGGATCCCCTCCAGGAGAATCTGCAGGCCCTGGCGGACGACAGCCCCCCAATCGGCCCCTCCGGGATCCATCGCCGCCTGGAGGATCAGCCCGACGGCCAGGGAGAGAAGAGCATTGGCCACCGCGCTGGGGTCCACCGGGCGCAGGCTCCCCTCGGCGATGCCGGCCTCTATCATCCGGGCGAAGAACTTCCGGTAGCGGCTATAGGGCCGGGCCACCATCTGCCAAACCTGAGGATCACGGGCTGCCCGATTGAGGAACTCCAGGAAAATGAAGAGGCGCTCCTGCGCCATCTCAAAAACCTGCTGGGCCATTCCGGCCATCTGCAGCAGGGCTTCGGGAACCGAGGAGGCCCCAACGCGCAGATTCTCCAACTGCCGTTCCAGGCCTTCCAGCCACCGCTCCAGCAGCGCCGCGAACACGGCCTGCTTGGTGGGGAAATGGTGAAAGAAGGCCCCCTTGCTGACCCCGGCCCGCTCGCAGATCTCCGCCACGCTGGTGGCGTCGTACCCGTAGCGGGCGAAACTCTCCTCCGCTGCCGCCAGAATGCGCTCACGCGTCTCCTCAGAACGGTTCCGCATCTCTCGTTCCTCCCTGAAAATACCGACCGGTCGGTATGTATTATAGCCGGGTCACGGGAGTTTGTCAACCCCCCGGCCGCGGAACCCACTTTCCGCACCTTCTCAATCGGGCTGATGGATTTTGACTTTCTGGCCTCACCCACCCCCTTTCCCCTCACAAGTATAGGTTTTTCCAGGATGGTTCATTTCTGGACTTTGGATAAACCGCCGGGATGTAAGCCGAAATTCATCTCGGCCTACGGGCCGCCCTGATATATGGGTGCTGGCCAATGGATAAAAGCCCGCATATGCGGCATCCAAAGTCCAGTCATTTTCCTGGACTTTGGATAAACCGCGAGATGTAAGCCGAAATTCCTTTCGGCCTACAGGCTACCCATATGTATGGACACCGGCAAATGGATAAAGCCCACATATGGGGTATGGATCAGGCGCTCCCCTGGCCTTTTCAGTTTGTCCAAAGTCCGGTTTGAAAAGGGTTAAAATGATGAATCCCAGGAGGGTCGGCGAAGACCGACCGAAGGCCTCCGTGGGGGCGACCGGCCGGCCGCCCCTACAGTTCCCTGAATTTGTGTCTATGGCGGAGGATGGGGGGCCAAAAACCGCCACCGGCAGGACTCTTTGATTTTGTGTACCGTT
>DAOUBO010000282.1:0-5195 GCA_034432695.1 Anaerolineae bacterium
GCCTCAAAGCGGACGAACTCCTCCGGGTTTTCGGGTTCGCCCATCCGACCGGATGAGCCCTCAAAGAAGATTCATCAATCCAGGCAGACGAGGCGGCGGGCGATGTTCAGCACGCCGCCCCGCTGGCGGATGAAGTCCTGCAACCAGGTTGAGGGAATGGCAACCTTCATGGTTCTCCTTTACCGCAGAGACGCAGAGGACGCAGAGCATATATCCTGAAAATCTGCGTTCATCTGCGTCCTGTCCCTTCTTCGTCCTACCCCTTTGGCCCGATGGCGGGCAGGTCCACGTCCAGCATAGCAGCCAGTTCCTCCCGCTGCTGCGCATACTGCGGGTCCTCAAAGAGCGGCGTACAGGCCTCCAGCCGGACCTGTCCGGCGGCCAGGCGGTTGGCAAAGGCGAAGCAGGACGCCTCGCCGCAGGCCCGGCAGTTGGTGCGCGGCAGGAGTTTGTAGACATCCAGGCCGGTGGGACGGCGGCGGGTCTCGTAGTTGGGTTCAATTTGATCCCGCCGCTCCCAGGTTCGGTTGACCAGGGCGATGATGCCCTCTATCTCCCGGATCGCCGCCTCCCGGTCCTCCACGTTGCTGACCGCGATCTGCGTCGGCTGGAAGACGACGTAGTGGCCGGCCTTGGTCCACCGCACCGACGGGACCGCCGGCTCGTAGACGGCGCCGCGCAGGGTGGCGTTGAGGTACGGGAAGACCTCACGGATGTCGCTGGGCAGGTGGGCGATGGCCGAGAACCGCTCCGCCCCCGGCTCACAGGGCGGCGTGAAGACTTCCAGGTCGTACTTTTCTATCAGCATAGGGCCTCCTGGGGAATGACGGAATGACAGAATGACGGAATGACAGAATGACGGAATGACGGAATGACGGAATGACAGAATGGCGGGATCGTGGTATAATGGGATGGGAAAGGAGCGGGATGATGCGGACGGTGGAACTGGAGTTGCTGGAACTGCGGACGCGGGGGGCGCGGCTGGAAGAGCGGCTGGACCGGCTGACGGCCGCGGCGCCGGAGGCCCCGCCCGTGCCCGAAGACCCCACGGACCCCCAGCAGGTCCTGGCCTGGCTGAAGGCCCGGGGGATCGTCCGGGACCCCACCCCCGAGGAACTCCGGCTGGCCGCCGAATGGGACGCGCTGCCGGAAGAGGAGAAAGAGGCCATACGGTGGGAACTGGACCACCTGCCTCCCGGCCCCATGGTCAGCGACATCATCATAGAAAACCGCCGCTGAAGATGGCCCTCTACTACCTGGACGCCAGCGCCCTGGTCAAGTACTACATCCTGGAGCCCGGGAGCACGTGGGTGCGGGCCCTGGTGGACCTCTCCGCCCCCGACGATGGTGCTCAGGCCGCTCCGGTTCTGATCTCCGAGGCCAGCATCGCGGAGTGCGCGGCCGCTTTTGCCGTCCTGTTCCGCACCCGGCGCATCACCCTGCGGGCGCGGGACGGCGCGTTCCGGGCGTTGATGAGAGATGTAACGGGTGGCCGGCTTCAACCTGTTCCCGTCCTCACGGCAGATTTTCACGCCGCCGCCCATCTGACCCAGCGTCATCCCCTCAAAGCCTACGACGCGGTGCAACTGGCCGTCGCGCTGCGCTGCCAGCAGGCGCTGGCTCCGGCCTCGGTCCCGCTCACGCTGGTCAGCGGCGACCGGGCGCTCCTGGCCGCCGCCCGGGCCGAGGGACTCCTCACCGACAATCCCTTTGACCACGTCGCCCCCGAAGACGCCCCACCCCCGTCCTGAGATCAGGAGCGGCGGGCCAGCGTGGTATAGTCCGCCCCCAGCCGCGTGCTCAACTGAAACGCGATGTCCGCAAAGTACCCCTTCAGTTCGCCCAGGGCCAGGTCCCGCTCCACAATGAGCGGATGCGTCTCCACCGCGTTCCGCAGCCGGTAGAACCGGTCCACCTCCTCCCGCGGCAGGTCCTCTCCGGCCTGCTGGCGGGCGAGCAGGCTCCCGTAGAGCCGCTGGAACTCCTCCTCCAGGGCGCGGGCCTCCGGGTCGGCCTCCAGGCGCGTCTGGGCTTCCCGATACTCCCGGACCGCGGGGCTCTCGGCCAGCGCGCGGCCCAGCGCCTCACAGGCTCTCTGTAACTCCTCCGATAACGGCATCGTCGTCCTCCCTTATCCGCAGCAACTGCGCCGGGCGTTGGCGGCGAATTCCACCCCCGCTGCCCGGCTGATGGCCTCGTCCACTTCCCGGAAAAGGGCCCGTACCGCCTCCTCAGCGGCCCGGTACGCCTGGACCGACGGGTAGGTATCCAGTTGGGACCGCAGTTCCCGCAGGGCCCGCAGGTGCTCCGCGCCGTCGCCCCGTCCCCACTGGAGCGCGGACTGGTGCGCGCGAATCTGCTGGAGCAGGCCCTGCACTTCCTCGTCGTGATTGATGGCGCGGGCGGCGTCCCACAGGGAGCGAAACTCCGGCGTCTCCCGCAGAGCCTCCACCAACTCCTCAATCGCCTGTTCTACGTTTGCCATCTGCTGCATCTCCACATATCCCCCTTTACGGATGTCAGGTTCCATATCCGAGCAGTTCCGCCAGAAGGCGGCTTCCCCCGGCGAATTTCTCCTCCCAGAGATGGGCACACTCGTCCAGATGACGGTCGCCCCGGAGCAGCGCGGCGGCGAAGGCCATACAGGTCGGCTCCCCACAGTCGCCGCAGTTCAGGCGCGGCAGGAGCCGGTAGGCATCCAGCGGCCCGATGAGGTTCCGTCGCTCGTAGCAGGGCGTGATTTCCGCCCGCCTTCGCCAGACCTCGTTGCACAGGTCCTGAAACCACCGCAGTTGGGCCAGCGCATCCTCCGCGCCGTCCACTTTGGCCATAACGGCCCCGTCCGGGTAGAAGGTCAGAATCCGCTCTCCCCGCCTGACGGTGACGCTGTTCGTCTCCGGATTGTACATCAGGTTGGGCACGACGGCGTTCAGGTATGGAAAGACCGGCGAAATATCCCCCGAAAATCGGGCGATGACCCGGTTCTTCGTCGGGTCGGCGATGCAATCCAGGATGCGGGTGATGGTGAAACTGGTGAGCAGGGCCTCGTCGCTCATCCGCTCCCTATCGGGAACCGAAAAGTTTTCCGCGCATCTCGGTGATGCCCGCACCGGGCACGTCTATGAGCACCTTTCAGCCGCCCTCCAGCGCCTGCTGGGCCGGCTTCCTGAGGTGCTGGTCCAGAAACGCCAGCGCTCCCTCTGCATCCCGGTCCAGGAGGATACGGCAGAGGTTCAGAAGTTCTTCGTCCGTGAGGACGATCGTCAGACCTTTTTTCATTCCACGTCCTTTTCAGTCCACCCGTCGGGCCAGCGTGCGCACGGCCAGCCCGAAGAACGCCGCAGCGAAGGCCAGCAGCGCGCCCAGGTCCAGCATCGCCGTAGACAAGGTGCGCCCATTCAGCGCTGCCCGCAGCGCTTCCACCGCGTAGGTCAGCGGCAGGAGACGGGCCACAACCCGCAGGGCAGGCGGCATCGCGACCAGCGGCACGAATACCCCGCCCAGGAACATCATCGGGAAGCGGATGAAGTTGGCCAGCGTCTGGGCCTCAAAGACCTCGCGCACGGCCACCGAGACGAACGCCCCCAGTGCCGAGAAGGCCGTGGCCGAAAGAAGCATCGCCAGGACCAGCAGCGGCCAATTCACGGAACCCGCGCCAAAAGCCAGCAGGGCGATGACCAGCACCACCGCCGCCACCGTCAGGCCGAAGGCCATCCCGCCCAGCAGTTTCCCCGCCAGGAGCGCCGGCAGCCGCAGCGGCGCCAGCAGCAGCCGCTCCAGCGAGCCGACGCGTTGCTCAAAAACGATGACGATGGCCTCCATAGAACTGGTGCCAAAGAGCAGCGTCAGGGCCAGCAGTCCCGGCACCAGTTCCCGCAACTCGCCCGGATTACGGATAGCGAAGGCCAGGACGAAGGCGAACGGGAACAGGATGCCCCAACTGATGTTGGGCGGCTTGAAGTAATAGGCCCGCAGGTCCTTCAGGGCGATATAAAGCATCCCGCGCAGGTCGTCACGCCACACAGAACGCTCTCCACGGAATACGGAGTACGGAGTACGTACTGCGTATTCCGTATTATGGCTTCCCCTTCTCGGCCAGCATCACCTCCGCGCTCAGGCCGGTGAGGTGAACAAAGACATCCTCCAGCGTCGGGCGGACGGTATTAAGGGCCAGCACCTGCCGGCCTTCGGCGGCCGCCCGCGCCAGCGCCGCCTCCGCTGCCTCCTCCACACTGCTCCCCTCGAAGCGGCGCGTCTCGGTACGGCCATCCCCATCTATCAGCGTCGCCTCCACCACAGGGCGGGCGGGCAGGCGCGCCTTCAGCCCGTCCACCGTGTCCAGCGCCACGATGCGCCCGCGGACGATGATGGCAACGCGGTCGCACAGCCGCTCCGCCTCCTCCAGATAGTGCGTGGTCAGGAAGACCGTCACGCCCTCGTCGCGCAAATCGGCGATCATCTGCCGCAGACTGCGCGCGCTCATCACGTCCAGCCCGGTGGTCGGCTCGTCCAGGAAGAGGAGTGGCGGGCGGTGGGCCAGCGCGGCGGCGATGGTGAGCGCCCGCTTCATCCCCCGCGAAAGTTTGGCGAAGGGAGTGTCCCGTTTCTCGCTCAGGCGGAAGCGGGCCAGCAGTTCTTCGGCCCGCGCCCCGCGCTCCCGATGCGGCACGCCGTACAACTGCATGGCGAAGACCAGATTGTCAAAGGCCGAAAGTTCGTCGTACAGGCTGGAGGTCTCCGGGACGACGCCGACCTGCTTTTTGATCTGCGTTACCTGGGTCGCCAGGTCAAAGCCCAGGATGCGGGCGCGGCCGGCGGTGGGGCGGGTCAGGCCGGTGAGCATGCGCACCGTTGTCGTCTTGCCGGCGCCGTTGGGGCCCAGAAAGCCAAAGACTTCACCCTCACGCACGGCGAAATCAACGCCATCCACAGCGCGGACGGGCGGCGCGCCCCGTACTCCTGGGTAGTGTTTGGTCAGTTGAGCGACCTCAATTACCTCGTTCATCGCAAGGAGTCTTTCAGGACTGCGCCCATGAAGTCCCGTGCCGGCTGCCGTACGGCGGCGCGGATGAAGTACTCGGTCCTAAAGAACACCCACTGCCGCTCCTCGGGTGCCTGCGTCATCGGCGATGACTCGCTTCAGTTGTCTCCTGGACAGTTTGACCTTCATCAACTGGGAGCCGACGAGGGAGCCA
>DAOUBO010000283.1:0-3655 GCA_034432695.1 Anaerolineae bacterium
ACCAGAGGCGGGGGTTGCGGTCTATGCCCAAGGAGCGGTGGCCTATCGCCGCAGTCGGCCAGGTCGGGTTGGTGGCGGGAAGCGGGGGAAAATTCAGAGATTTTCCCCTGCTTCCCGCCGGCGGCTGGTACGGGCAATAATGCGGCGTATACCCAGGATTGAGGGTGGTGTATTCTTGACACTGACCGCGCCCGGCCTAACGGCCAAGGGTGCAAAGAAGGTATTGTGGGCCGTCTTTGCTGGAATTCGCCGGCGATTCAAGAGAGGGTGGGTTTGTTTCTGGCGGCTGGAGTACCAACAGAGTGGGGGTGCGCATTTTCATCTTCTTCTCTTTTCGGAGAGACCTCATATAGCGCTGGCGATATCAAAGGAAATTCTCTGCTCTTGGATGCGGCTGACCGGCGGGCGGCCCTTCTCTCAATCCATTCGGCGGATTCGGAGGGCTGTAGGATTGATTCTCTATCTCGCGGATATGGCGAAAGATATGCAGAGTATTCCCCCCGAAGGCGAAGAGCCGGGCCGGTGGTGGGGAGTGGTAGGGTATCCGTGGATTGTTGTTTTTCCCGCTGTTCTCAAAGGATGGAGGATTTATCTGAAATTTGCCCGGCTTATTCGGTCGCTTCGGAAGGCAAGATATCGGGCGATTGGAAGAAAGTGGAGGGGCACAGGCCCGCTATGGGAGTTTTTTGAGATTGGGGACATTCCCCGCGTTGCTGGGTATCTGGTATCTTGACAATTTCCGGGAGTGGCGGTATAATAAAGGTAGAAAACCCTGAAAGGAGGTGGACTATGGCCAAGGCAAATATGCCGATTTTGTCTGGTGAGGCGCGGGGCCAGGTTGGCAAGTCGCTGGTATATGCCACCTGGAGGGGCGTTCGCTATGCTCGGAGGTACGTTGTCCCTGCCAACCCCCGAACAGAAGAGCAAACCAAAACTCGTACCACATTCTCTTTTCTGAACGACTTCTGGAAAAAGATGATTCTCCCCCAGGCGACCTGGAATGCTGCGGCCGAAGGACGCCCGGTGACTGGGCGGAATCTCTTTGTTGCTGAAAATCTACCTTCCCTTCGTGGGGCCGAAAATCTTGAAGGGATGGTGATTTCTCCGGGTGCGCGGGGCGGATTTCCGCCCGCCTTTATTTCTGTCGGGCTGAATGGGGATATCTATTGCCAGATTTTTCCGGGCGCGATTCCCCCGGATTGGGAGATAATCCGGGCTATTTTTGTTTGCTACGAAGACCAAGTTCCCGCGGATAAATTTATTGGATATTATGCAGAGGCCTATGCCAGTGGGCCGACTTTCTCGGTAGAGTTTGCGGTTGGGAGCCAGGGCTTTTTCTGGGTTCAAGCATACTTTGAATACCGACGCCCAGACCGGAAGATTGCGTACTCCCCAAGCCTGGTATCCAGCATTACTCTTTAGTGCTTACGCGGGTGGGTGCCGTGCGCCCGTCTCCTCCACACTTGTGGGGGAGACGGGCCATTACAATGAGATTAGCGGAGAATGGGAAAATTTCTTCCCTCTGGGCCGGATATCCCCCTTCGTCGCCGGCGGCGGGTAGGCACGGCGGAGATTTTTTTCTCCAGCAAATGGGGTTTCATCATTCGCGCCAGGCGGAGGGGTTGGGCCGGGACCCAGGAAAGAGCCACCCGGCCCTATAGAGAATGGATGAAATTCGCAAACCTCGCCTGGAAGTACCTTCCCGGCGAATTGAGGGCATCGTATCTGCGATTTGGGGCAATTACGGGGTATTCAGCCCGCGATATTTTCTTTTCTCTTCTTTCCGGAAATCTTTTCCAGTTTGAATTCCCTGACGGGAGAATAGTCTACGGTATGGGATACCTGGATAGGGTCTCAAGGAACTTAGATGCTGTTTCGCAACGCCGCGGAGCGCTTCTCCGGCGCGGGGAGGAATTTTGGGAGGAAATCCCCCCTGGGCCGGAAGGGTCGTTTCTTAGGATAGTTGGCGGCTTGCCAAACTGGTCAATTGCGGATGGCTGGACAGGCGGTCTTTATCTTGTTTATCCCCCGCTTGTATCCGGAATCTACGGTGGGGGGGGTGACGATTGGGGGGCGGGGGGGGGGAGATTCCCCCTGTTCCCTTCCTTTATATATAGAGCGCACCGTGTAGCCGCGGGAAAAAAGGGTAAGCCCCCGGTGGAAAAGATAGTCCAGGAGAATCAGGGCAAGAAGAAAAGCGATGACAGCGTCTACAGCGGCGTTCAAGCCAACCCAATCAAATTTCCCAGATAGGAATTTCATACCCTCTTCCCCATCGGCCCATAGGTTTTATGGCCAGGATTTCGTGAACATAGGCAATAACGCTACATTTTGATAAAACTACCCGACCGCCAAACCAATACCTGCCTGGGCCTGGCGGCCGAACTACAAGGATTTCTGGTTGCCACCCCCCGGAACGCCCACTCCGCCAGGGGGAAGCCTGGATAATGTTCCCCTTACTATCCCTGAATTCAAGACGCCACAGAAAATCGCATCCCAAGGGGAAAAACTCCTGCCATCCCCCAGACCACAATATGGCTATCGGCCGAGTAGTTTCCAATCCGTCCACCCAAACCCGAACTCCATCAATTGGATTGCCACGCACCTCGGATCTTGGCCCAGCAACTATGGCCGCCTTTGGCCCATTTGCCCCGGAATCTGTATAATAACCTCTCCTAAAAGAAATTCCTCCTTCCCAGCAAGAAGGGTGACGCAAAGTCCCCAGAGCGACCCCGTAGATGAAATCCGAAATCAAGTCGGCCAGTAGCCAGTAGTAAAACGCCCTCTGAATGATACCATCTATTACCCAAAGCCATCGGGTCTTCTCCCACACGCGGGAAGCCTTAAAAACCTTAGCCACGGGAATCCTCTTTCCTATCTCATCTCCCAACTCTGGAAGATTCCACCCGTCCTTGCTTCGGCCGCGACCGAACAATAGGCAACCAAACCCCCCCATATCGGGCCGAAGCATCCCGCGCGCCACGTCATCCCAATCAAAATCCAGCAAGCCGAGAACGAATTTCCCGGCCGCCGGCAACAAGACACTCAAAAAAACTATCAAGTCGGTTTGGCACGACCATTCAAAATAGTCCACAACAAGGTTGAACCGCCTGGCCAACTTCTTTGGCCAACGCTCAATGGCGCGACCTATTCTCTTCCAATAGGGAATTGTGTATGGGATTTGGGTTATTATCCCTTCCATTTTCTACCCACTCTGGGGGGAATACCAGAAAAACCCACCTGGAGTAAAAACCCGGTACGGATAGGTATCCTCTGGTAGTTCTCCAAATCTCTGAAACCAGAGATTAAAGAATCGTGGATTTTCGGGGATTTCCAAGGGGAAACGGAATGTGATTTCCACCCAATCTGTCTGGCTTGGGGCAGAAACCGTCTTGCGCTCCTGGCCACAAATCACCCACCCTGCATCTGGCGTCCACGCGCGCACACTGGCCCCAAGAACAATGTCCCCCTGACCGCCCTCAAAAGCTATCCAGGTAAGATAATTGGCAAGCGCTGGGTAGGACGGCGGAAGCGGTATCATTTGCCCGAAATAATGATTTGTGTTTCCCAGTCGGGCATACCGCATCCCCGCTCCCCAATCGTCAACCCCCCCACCGTAGATTCCGGATACAAGCGGGGGATAAACAAGATAAAG
>DAOUBO010000284.1:0-30717 GCA_034432695.1 Anaerolineae bacterium
CCTGCGGGACCTGGGCTATACGGACGTCCTGCACCGTCCACGTGGACGGCCGGCTGGCCCTCTCCTGTCTGGTCCTGGCGGTCGCTGTGGACGGGGGTGAAATCCTGACGGTGGAGGGGCTGGCAGGGCGGGACGGGAAACTCCACCCCCTGCAGGAGTCCTTCATCCGGCATGCGGCCTTCCAGTGCGGCTACTGCACCCCCGGCATGCTGCTGACCGCGAAGAGCCTGCTGGAGGAGGTCCCGGATCCCACCGAGGAGGACGTACGGGATTACCTGAAAGGCAACCTCTGCCGCTGCACGGGCTACGCGGCGATCGTGCGGGCGGTGCTGGGGGCAAGTGAAACGTGAGGAGTGAAACGTAAGGTATAAATCAGCGGCCATCTGCGTTCATCTGCGTCCTATTCCCACAAGGAGGCGTTTATGCTGCCCGAGTTTGAACTGCTGATGCCCCGGACGCTCCCGGAGGCGCTGGAGATGCTGGCCCAGCGGGCGCCGGACGGGATGCCCATCGCCGGGGGGACCAACGTCATTCCGGACCTGCGGGGCGGCCGCTACCGGCCCGCGTGTCTGGTCGACGTCGCCGGCCTGCCGGAGTTGCGCGGCATCCGCCGGGAGGACGGCTTCCTGGTCCTCGGCGGCGGCGTGACGATCGCCGAGGTCCTGGAGAACCCGCTGGTCGCTCAGTACGCCCCGGTGCTTCAGGAGGCCGCGAAGATGCTGGCGAGCCCCCTGGTCCGCAACCGGGCGACTGTCGCCGGTAATCTGGCGAATGCGTCCCCCGCGGCCGATATGGCCCCACCGCTCCTGGTGCTGGACGCGGAGGTAGAACTGGCCAGCCGGGAGGGAGTCCGCCGGGTCCCGCTGAAGGACTTTTTCGTCCACGTCCGCCGGACCGTCCGCCAGCCCCACGAATTGCTCACCGCCATCCGTGTCCCCCTGCCCCCGGAAGGCTCCCGCGCCCGCTTCTTCAAGGTCGCCCTGCGCAAGGCGGACGCCATCGCGGTGGTCAATGGCGCCGTGCGGGCAGACCTGGGGGAGGACGGCTGCTGCCAGGCGGCGCGGATCGCCCTGGGCGCGGTCGCCCCGACGCCCATCCGGGCCTGGGAGGCGGAGCGCGCGCTGGAGGGCCAGGTCCTCACTCCGGAGGTCATCGCCGGGGCTGCCCGCCTGGCCGCGGAGGCCACCCGCACCATTGACGACATCCGCGGCTCCGCCGCCTACCGCCGGGTAGTGACAGAAGTGTTGGTGCGGAGAACGCTGGAGGGGATTATGGAGTAGGGAATAGGAAGCAGGGAGTAGGGAATAGGAAGCAGGGAGTAGGGATTATGGGGAAGATTGACAGTTTCCAGCAACTGGACGCGTGGCAGGAGGCGCACCGGCTGGTGATCCTGGTGTATCGGGTGACGGAGCACTTCCCCAACCAAGAGCGTTTCGGACTGGTCTCACAGATGCGCCGGGCGGCCGTATCCATCCCGGCCAACATCGCCGAAGGGTTTAAGCGACGAGGTCTTCGGGAGAAAGTCCGCTTCTACAACATTGCGGAAGGTTCTCTGGAAGAACTGAAGTACTACTGCATTCTCTCCGGGGACCTGGGCTACATCTCCCCGAAGACCCGAACCGAACTTGCGGCCCAGACCGAAACCGTCGGCAGGATGCTGAACGGCCTGATCGCCAGCACCGAACGCCGTCGCACCCTCACTCCCCATACTCCCTAATCCATCCTCCCTACTCCCCAAGGAGGTACTATGGAACCCAAACTGATCACCCTGACCATCAACGGCCGGACCCACCAGGTCGCGCTGAAGCCCAACGTCACGTTGCTGCGCGCCCTGCGGGACCTGGGCTATACGGACGTCAAGAACGGCTGTGAGAAGGGCGATTGCGGCGCCTGTGCCGTCCTGTTGAACGGCCGGGCCGTCAACAGTTGCCTGGTGCTGGCCTGGCAGGCCGATGGGGCCGAAATCACCACCGCCGCCGGGTTGGGCACCGTGGACCGCCCCCACCCCATCCAGAAGGCCCTGGCAGATAGCGGCGGTGTCCAGTGCGGCTTCTGCATCCCGGGCATCGTCGTCGCGGCGAAGGCACTACTGGACCAGAACCCCAACCCCACCGAGGAGGAAATCCGGGAGGCCATCTCCGGCAATCTGTGCCGCTGTACGGGGTACGGGTTAATCATAGAGGGGATCCAGCGCGCCGCGCAGAAAATGGGCGAGGGAGGTGGAAAATGAACGCGCCGTTCCGTGTAGTGGGCAAGCCCATCCGTCGGTTTGACGCCCTCAGCAAGGCCGTCGGCGCTACGGTTTTCGCCGACGACTTCAAGATGCCGGGCATGCTCCACGGCAAGGTCCTGCGCAGCCCCTACCCTTCCGCCCGCATCGTCCGCATAGACCCCAGCCGGGCCCGCACCCTGCCCGGCGTCGTCTGCGTCCTCACCGCCGCCGACATCGGGTACGCCAAAATGGTCGCCGACATCCCCGGCCAGACCGGCCAGCGGGAGCGGCGCGGCTCCGAGACCCCCGTCCTGGCCTGGGACCGGGTCCGCTACAGGGGCGAAGCGGTGGCCCTCGTCGCGGCCGAGACCGAGGAGATTGCCGAAAGGGCCCTGGAACTGATAGACGTGGAGTACGAGCCCCTGCCCGGCGTCTTTGACCCGCTGGAGGCGATGAAGCCAGGCGCGCCCGTCGTCTTTGAGCCCGATAACATCGTCGCCCGGTGGCGCATCCGCAAGGGCGACATTGAGGCTGGCTTCGCCGCCGCCGACCTGATCATTGAGAACACCTACCGGGGCCCCTTCGTGGAGCACGCCTACCTGGAGCCCGAAGCGGGCGTCGCCTGGGTGGACGAGCGCGGCGTCATCAACATCCGGGTCTCCACCCAGGTCATGGAGCACTTCCGCACCGTCGCCCGGACCCTCGGAATCCCCCAGAACCGGGTGCGCATCCAGGGCGCTTTCGCGGGCGGCGGCTTCGGCGGCAAGGAGGACATCACCGTGGAGGTCTTCCTGGCCCTGCTGGCCCTCCACACCCGCCGCCCCGTCCGCCTGGTCTACACCCGCGAGGAGTCCATCCTGGCCCACTCCAAACGCCACCCGTACATCATGCGCTACCGGACCGGCGTCAAGCGGAGCGGGCGCATCACCGCACTGCAGGCCGAACTGATCGCCGATTCGGGCGCGTATCCGTACCTGAGCCCCTACGTCTCCCTCTACTCAACGGTCATGGCGACGGGCCCCTACCGGATAGACAACGTCTGGGTGGATACCGTCGCGGTGGCGACGAACAACCCGTTCACCAGCGCCTTTCGCGGCTTCGGCGGCCCTCAGCCGTGCTTCGCCTACGAGCGACAGATGGACGAGATCGCCCGCGCGCTGGGAATGGACCCGCTGGAGGTGCGGCGGATCAACTATCTGCGGACGGGCGACACCACGGCCACGGGCCAGGTGATCCAGAGCGCGGTCCTGCTGGAGGAGTCGGCGCGGCGGGCGCTGGAGGCGCTGGGCGAGCGGACGCCGGACCGGGGGCCGGTCCGGGTCGGGCGGGGGTTCGCCTCGTACTTCCAGAGTTACGGCCGCCTGATGTGGCTCCACGACACCTCGCAGGCCTGGGTGGGCCTGGAACTGGACGGAACGGTGGTCATCCGCTGCGGCGCGCCCGATCCCGGCGGCGGGCAACTCTCCAGCCTCTGCCAGATCGCCAGCGAGGTCCTGGGGGTGCCGCTGGAGAACGTCGTCGCCTACACGCCCGATACGGCGCTCACCCCCCTGGCGGGCACCACCACCGCCACCCGACAACTCTACATGTCCGGCAACGCCGTCCTGCAGGCCGCCACGGCGATCCGCAGAACCCTGCTGGAGCGGGCGTCCAGATACTTTGAGGAGGACCCGGACGACCTGGACCTGGCGGACGGACGGGTCTTCGTCCGGCGCGACCCGGACCGGTCCATGCCGCTGGCGGACCTGGTCCGCATCTGTGCGGCGGAGGGGCTTCCCCTCTCCCACCTGGCGATGTTCAGAGCCCCCTTCCGCGACCCCATAGACCCGGAGACCGGGCAGGGCGACGTCTTCCCGGACTTCACCTTCGGGACCTTTGCGGTGGAGGTGGCGGTGGATACGGAGACGGGACAGGTGGAGGTCCTCAAGAGCGTGGCCTGCCACGACGTGGGTCGGGCCATCAACCCCGCCGCCGTCATCGGACAGATTCAGGGGGGAAGCCACCAGGGATTGGGGTACGCCCTGATGGAGAACCTCATCGTGGAGAACGGGGAGATCAGGACCCCGTCCCTTTCGGAGTACCTGATCCCGACGTCGGTGGACTACCCGACGACCCGGGTCATCCTGCTGGAGTCGGGGACGGGGGTGGGGCCGTTCGGGGCGAAGGGCATCGGGGAGCCGGCGCTCACGCCGGTGGCTCCGGCGGTGGTGAACGCGATCGTGGATGCCATCGGAGTCCCCATTAACGAGATCCCGGTCACGCCGGAGCGGGTCCTGAAGGCCCTGGGGAAGTTGTAAGCGATGAGGAGGGGCGTGCGCCACGGCGACATAAACCGCCGTGGCGCATGTCTTTACCGGCTCAGTAGTTGGTGGTCTGGTCTATCAGCCCCTTCTCCCGCGCGATGCGGTTGCAGACGCGGAAGGCTACGGCAGCCAGAATGCCAAACAGGACGGAGAGGCCGGCCAGGATGCCCAGCAACTGCCCATCCGTGAAGCCGGAGAGCGTCGGAAAACCGTGGGCCAGGTCGCCCAGAAGGGAGCGGCGGATCAACTCCAGCCAGTAAGTGATGGGCATCGCGAAGCCCAGGGGGCGCAGCCACGGAGGGAGAACTTCCAGTGGGAAAATGGCCCCGCTGAGAAGGTACAGGGCTCCGGCCACCGCTTCGCCGATGAGGAAAAAGTGGTGAGCGATCATCAGACTGATGCTGGCCAGGACCAGCCCCATCAGCGCCAGCATCAGGATGCCCAGGAACAGCGAAGCCAGAAAGAGGGGCCAGTCCGCCTCGGCGGCGCGGAACGGGACGTGCAGAAAGAGGACCCCCGCGGCCATCGTGATGAAGACGGCGAAGGAACCGGTCAAGAAGCGGGCGACCCCTCGCCCCAGCCAGTAAGCGGGGATCTGTACCGGCGCGACGTAGATGTACTTCAGCGTCCGGTAGTGCTCCCGGTCGTCTATCACTGCCCATGAGACCCCTGTCATCACCGCACCGACGTAAATGTAGAACGCGTTCCCGGTGTAAATATATGAAAAGATGGGGTTTTCAAACTGCCCGCGCGTGATGACCCCGTACATCACCACCAGGATGGCCGCGGAGGCCAGGGGCTTCACTATGGAGTAGATAGCGAAGAGGAAGGGATCGGTCCAGTTGGACTCAATCTGCCACCCCAGCCAGGTAGCGATCCAGAACGACCGCCAGGTGGCTGCCCATCTTGAGAGCCTCCTGGAATCCGATTTTTGAGCCTGAGCGTAATCTTCCATAAGGGTTGGCATCCTCCTGACTGGATCTTGGGTTGGCTACCGGACACTTCCCGCGTCGCGCAGGATTCATCTTGCATCCTGCGATGCCTTCCAGAGTGTGAGAAGCCACGAATTTCACGAATTGCACGAATGAGTCCGCCGCAAAAAGGCCATTTTACCGCAGAGACCGCAGAGTACGCAGAGCAATGCGCTGAAAACCTCTGCGCACTCTGCGTCCTCCACAGTGAGTTTTTGCAGGGGATTCGCCTTTAGGATGCCAGAAATTCCCGAAAAGTCAAGCCGGGCGATGTTGCTTCTCCGACCATGGTATGCTATAATCTCGCCAAACCGGCTTTGGATCGTCCCTCCGGACCGGAGGAGGCTGGGCGGGGGAAGGAGAAGCCTTATGGGAAGCAGTGCAACGGACCTCAAGCGCGCCGAATCGCTCAACCAGGAAGGCCTGCAGGCCTACGAGGAATGGGATATTGACCGGGCCATAGAGCGCTTCCGCGCAGCGATCCGCCTGGCCCCCGACCAGGGGGAGTACCACCTGAATCTGGCCCGGGCCCTGGCGCGATCGGGGGATTTTGACCAGGCCCTGCGGGCCCTGGCGGAGTTCCTGCGATTGGAGCCCGATTCCCCTGTGGCGGAGCGATTTGAGCGGCTTTTCGCTCGCGGGCTGGACGAGGTGGAGTCCATCCTGACGGACCGAATGACCGCTAACCGGATGCCCATTGAAGAGATCGCCGCTGCCCTCCAGATGTGGCTGGAATACCGCATCGCCCTGGGGCGAGAACCCCTGGTGGTCCGCAAGCCCGAAGCATGGGCTGCCGCTCTGGACTACACCGTGCGCAAAGTCAACCTCCGCAAGGTCAGCCAGCGGGAGATCGCCGAACTCTACGGCATCAGCGAGCGAACCCTCCGGGAGCGCTTTGAGCACATCGTTCAAACCCTGGACGTGATGCCCTGCGATTATCGCTATTTTGTAGGGGATCAGAACCCGCTGGACAAACTGGTAGAGGCCGCCGAACTCCTGGAGCAACTGGAAGCCCGCTTCCGCGAACCCTGACCGTTTTCAACCTGGAGACATACCATGACGGATCCGAATTCCGCCGAAGCCCCTCAGCCGGTCCGCCTGAGCCTGGGATACAAAATCGTTTGGGGCCTGGCCGCGCTGGGCACCTCCCTGGTCTCCGGCACCTACGGCGCGCTCCTTCCCATCTTCTATCAGGACTACCTGGGCCTTCAGGCCCGGTGGATCGGCATCGCCTCCGCCATCTACGCAGTCTGGAACGCCTTCAACGACCCCATCTTCGGCTACATCACCGACAGTACCCGATCCCGCCGGGGGCGGCGCATTCCCTACATGCGCTACACCGCCCCCTTCCTGGCCCTCACCTTCATCCTGGTCTGGATGGCTCCCCAGCAGGCTGGCCAGGTCGGCCTGTTCTGGTGGATGCTGGTCACGATGCTTCTCTACGACACCGGCTACACCATCATTGGGCTTGTCTACTCTGCCCTGCTCCCCGAAGTAACTGAGTCCGATGCCGAGCGCAACCACCTCCAGATTTCCGCTTCCCTGTTCGGCCTGCTGGGCTTCCTGGTCGGCTTCGTCGTCCCGGAGATGTTCCGCCCGAAAGCCGGTACCTCTCCCTCCTTCCTGCCCCTTCGGGTTGCTACAGGGGTGCTGGGCGTCGTCAGCGCGCTCCTGATTCTGGCAACGACCCTCAAGGTCCGGGAGCGCCCTGAATTCTATCGGGTAGACCGCCCCTTACCCCTGGGAGAAGCCATTCGGTACACGTTCACCAGCAAGTCCTTTCTCATCCTGGTCGCCCAGAACTTTATGGCCATCCTGATGCAGTCGCTGGTCACCGGGATGCTCTTCTATCTGGCGGACTACGTCCTTCGGATGAGCGCGCTCCCGCTCCTGGCGGCGGTCTTTCTTCCCCTTTTCCTCGGTGTCCCGGCCACCTCTCCCATCCGGCGGCGCTTCGGCGTGGTGGGGGCACAGCAGTTCATGCTGGCCATCGCGGGCGTGGCCCTGATCCTCGTCGCCGTTGTCCCTGCCCCCCTGATCCCTGTCTGCCTGGCCGTGGCGGGTTTTGGCCTGGCCGGCCCTCAGACTCTGACCAACGTCCTTTTTGCCCAGGTTGCCGATGAGGACGAACTCCGCTCCGGTGTCCGGCGGGAGGGGGCCTTCTTCGGGGTGAACGCTCTGCTGACCAAACCGGCCCAGTCGGTGGCGCTGGCGCTCATCCCATTCGTGCTGGAAGCCACGGGCTTCATCCCGCGCGAAGCGGCGGGCGGGCAGATCGTCCTGAACCAACCGGCCAGCGCGATCTTCGGGATCCGGGCGCTGACCGGTCTCATTCCGGGGGCTGCTCTGCTCCTGGGAGTCCTCATCCTGCGGTGGTTCCCTCTGCGCGGGCGGTACCTGGGCGAGGTTCAGGAGCGGGTGTTGCGTCTCCACGCCGAGAAGCACGCCCGCCTGGACCCCCACCCCTCATAGCAGGGCGGGCGGCTCTCGCCGCCCGCCCTTTCCCGCACCCTGTCTGCCCGGAAGCGCCGGGATCTTCTACCCGATTTCCACCTCCACGACTATCTCCGTGGCCCCCGGCGGCGGCAGCGGCACCACTTCCCCCTCTATGGGCGTTCCGTCCACCCGCAACCGGACCCGGTTTCCCGGCCCCACTCGCCGTACCGTAATGTGATACGTCACTCCGCGGAAGACCCGGCGCGCAGTGAAACCGGGCCAGGTGGAAGGGATGACTGGCGCGATCCGGAGCCCCTGGTGGGTCGGCCGGATGCCCAGGATGTGCTGGGTGATCGCGACGTAGTTCCACGCCGCGGTGCCCGTCAGCCAGGAGTTTTTGGCTTCCCCGAACGTTGGCGCGTCCCGCCCGGCGATCATCTGGGCGTAGACGTAGGGCTCGCAGCGGTGAACCTCGCTGATGCTCTCCCGCGCCGACGGGTTGATGCGCAGATAGTAGTCGTGAGCCCGGTCGCCGTTCCCGACGGCCGTCTCCGCGATCATCATCCACGGGTTGGTGTGGCAGAAAATCCCCGCGTTCTCCTTGTAGCCCGGTGGGTAGGACGAAATCTCCCCCAGGCGCACGTCGTAGCGGGAGTAGGCCGGCTGCTGAAGGATGATCCCGTGCTCCGTCGCCAGATACCGGCGGACCGACTCCAGCGCCTGCTGCGCCCGTCCGTCCTCCACTCCAATCCCTGCCATCACGCACATCCCCTGGGGCTCAATGAAAATCCTCCCTTCCGCGCACTCCCGTGAGCCCACCTTTCCTCCCAGCGCATCGTACGCGCGCAGGAACCACTCCCCGTCCCAGCCGTGCTCCAGCACCCGGCGGGCCATCTCGTCGGCCGCCTGCTCGTAGCGGAGCGCGTCCTCCTCCCGGCCCCGCAGCCGGGCCATCGCCGCCATCTCCCGCGCCGCCAGCACGAAGAGCCCCCCGATGAAGACCGACTCGGCCACCCTCCCGTCTCGCCGCAGGGGCGCGGTCTGGAAAGATTCGTCCGGCTGCTCGGAGAAGACGTTCAGGTTCAGGCAGTCGTTCCAGTCGGCCCGGCCGATGAGGGGAAGCCCGTGCGGTCCCAGCCGCTCCAGCGTGTAGTGGATGGCCCGCTCCAGGTGCCCGTATAGCGGCTCCTCCGTGCCCGGCCGGTTGTCATAGGGGACTGGCTCGTCCATGATGCCTGTGTCCCCTGTCTCCTTCAGGTAGGCCGCCACGCTCAGCACCAGCCAGAGGGGGTCGTCGTTGAAACCGCTTCCGATCTCGTTGTTCCCTCGCTTCGTCAGCGGCTGATACTGATGGTATGCGCCTCCCGTCTCCAGTTGAGTCGCCGCCAGGTCCAGGATGCGCTGCCGGGCCCGCTCTGGCACCATGTGGACAAACCCCAATAGATCCTGGTTGGAGTCCCGGAACCCGATCCCCCGTCCGATGCCCGACTCAAACATAGAGGCGGACCGGGAGAGGTTGAACGTCACCATGCACTGGTAGGGGTTCCAGATGTTGACCATGCGGTTGGTATGGAGATCGGGGGTCTCCACCTGAAGGTATCCCAGCAACCGCTCCCAGTAGGCCCGCAGGGCTTCAAAGGCCGCGTCTACGTTCGCTGGGTCCAGGTACTGCTGGATGAGGGGGAGCACCGTTCGCTTGTTGATACGGAGCGAGTCGGGCGGGTCAAATTTCTCCTCCGGTGAGTTCTCGTGGTAGCCCAGCACCAAGATCACCCGCCGACTCTCCTCCGGCTCCAGCGTCAACCGGATGTGGTGGGAGCCCATTGGCGCCCAGCCGTGGGCGACGGAGTTGAAGGACTCCCCTCGCTCCACCGCCAGCGGCCGGTCCCATCCCCGGTAGGGGCCCAGGAAGACGTCCCGCTGCGTATCAAACCCGGCGAGAGGCTCCGAGCAGGCGAAAAAGGCGAAGTGGTTGCGCCGCTCCCGGTATTCCGTCTTGTGGTAGATGACCCCGTTCTCCACCTCCACCTCGCCGGTGCTGAAGTTGCGCTGGAAGTTGGTCATATCGTCCAGCGCGTTCCAGAGGCAAAACTCCACGGCGGAGAAGAGGGAGAGGGACGCGGGGTGGTCCCGGCGGTTGGCGACCGTCAGGTCCCAGATTTCCAGGGAAGCGCCGAGCGGAACGAAGTAGCGGGTCTGGGCCTCTATCCCCCGGTACGTGGAGCCGATCACCGTGTAGCCCAGGCCGTGGCGGCAGAAATATTGCTCCAGGGGGGTGCGGGTGGGCTGCCAGGTGGGGGACCAGAACTCGCCGGTCTCGTTATCCCGGATGTAGACGTAGCGTCCCCCGTAGTCCAGCGGGACGTTGTTGTAGCGGTAGCGGGTCAGGCGGCGCAGGCGGGCGTCCCGGTAGAAACAGTATCCCCCGGCGGTGTTGGAGATGATGCCGAAAAAATCCTCACAGCCCAGGTAGTTGATCCAGGGGAGGGGGGTATCCGGGCGGGTGATGACGTACTCGCGGCGATCGTCGTCAAAATAACCGAACTGCACGTTGCCTCCTTCCGCCGGAGAATGGGACATGGGGGGTGAGAGCGCTCCCAACCGGGGGCTTTATTTTACCGCCCCGGCGTTCCAGGACGGCATCCCGTTTCCCGTTTCCCGTTTCACGTTTCACGTTTCCCTTTTCACAGCGAATTCGCCTTCACAAACTCCACCATCTCGTGCAGGTACGCGAAAGCCAGGCAGGTGACCGTATCCGCGCCCCCGTAGTAGATGGCCATCCGGCCCGTCGGCGGGTCCACCAGCGCGGCGCAGGGGAAGACGACGTTGGGCACATCTCCCACACACTCGTAGTACTCCCGGGGGTTCAGAAGGTAGGGGCGGGTCCGGTAGATGACCTTCCAGGGCTCCTCCAGGTCCAGCAGCGCCGCGCCGAAACTGTAGACGAAGCCGTTGCAGGAGGTCAGGACGCCGTGGTAGATGAGGAGCCATCCCTCCGGGGTCTCAATCGGGACCGGGCCGGCGCCGATTTTGGTGGACTGCCAGCCGCCTACCGGGGCCATCACGAACCGGTGGCGGCCCCAGTGGATCATATCCGGGCTTTCGCTGTAGAAAATATCCCCGAAAGGCGTGTGCCCCCGGTCGCTGGGGCGGCTTAACATCGCATATTTCCCGTTGATCCGGCGCGGGAAGAGAACGCCGTTGCGATTGTAGGGGAGAAACGCGTTCTCTAACTGGTAGAACGTCCGGAAGTCGTATGTGTAGGCCACGCCGATGGTCGGGCCGTGGTACCCGTTGCACCAGGTGATCCAGTAGCGGTCCTCTATCCAGCAGGCGCGCGGGTCATAGCCGTAGACGAACTCCCCGATCTCCGGGTCTTCGCAGACGAAGTGGATGCGCTGCGGCTCTATCCGCCAGTGGATGCCGTCGTCGCTGAAGCCGGCGTGGAGTTGCATATCCCGCGCCGTGTTGTCGCAGCGAAAGACCCCGGCGAAGGCCCCGTTGAAGGGCACCACCGCGCTGTTGAAGATGCTGTTGGCTCCGGGGACAGCGTCCCGGGTGATGATGGGGTTCCCGCTGTAGCGCCAGACGACGTCTGAGCAGCCCGGGGGACGGTCCTCCCAGGGGATGTTGGGCAGTGCGGGGCCAACGGCCTGGGTCATTCTCACCTCCTGTAGATACCCGGCATGTCCCGGATGTTACCTGGTCCAGCAGGCCACAAAGTGGCCCGCCTCCGCTTCCTTCAGTTCCGGCTCCTGGTGGGTGCAGATGTCCATCGCCTCCGGGCAGCGGCCTGCGTAGACGCAGCCTGCCAGCGCCGAGAGGGCCAGGTCGCTCTCCCGCTCCATCCGGGCCTTCTCTTCCCACTTCCGATCCAGCCGCGGGACGGCCTCCATCAGCATCCTCGTGTAGGGGTGCAGGGGACGGTTGTAGACCCGGTCGGTCGGGCCCATCTCGGCAATGCGGCCCCGATAGAGGATGACGGCCCGGTCGCTGATATAGTAGCCCAGGGAGAGGTCGTGGGTGATGAAGAGAATTGAAAGGCCCCGGGCGCGAAGGTCCGCCAGCAGGTTGAGCACGTCCACACGGGTGGAGGCGTCCAGCATGCTGATAATCTCGTCGGCGATCAGCAGCCGGATGTCCAGCAGGAGTGCCCGGGCGACCAGGAAGCGCTGAAGTTGCCCCCCGCTCAACTGATGGGGAAACTTGTTCAGCACGTCCGGTGGGTTCAGCCCGACCGCCCGCAGCGCTCCTTCCACTTTCTCCGTCCACTCCCGTATGCCCATCTGAGGGTAGAACTCGTCGTGGATCATCCGGAAAATCCGGTCCGCCTTAAAGATCGGATTGAAGGACGCGAAGGGGTCCTGGAAGACGCCCTGGACTTTCCGGTAGTACTCCTTGAGGGCGGGGCCTCGGAGGGTGGAAATGTCCGTGCCCTCAAAACGGATGGTGCCGGACGTGATCGGGATCAGGCGGAGGATCAGTTTCCCGATGGTGCTTTTGCCGCTCCCGCTCTCGCCGATCAGGGAGACGATCTCCCGCTCGCCGATCTCAAAACTGACGTCGCGGACAGCGGTCAGTTTCTTCATGCCGAACGCGCCGAGCCGGTAGACTTTGGAGACCCGTTCCAGACGGAGCATCTCAGTACGCCCTCCAGCAGGCCACAAAGTGGCCCGGTGAGATTTCGCGGAAAGGGGGAACTTCCGTACAGCGGTCAAAGGCGACAGGACACCGTTCCCGGAAGCGGCATCCCGCCGGAGGAGTGAGCAACTGGGGCGGAGAGCCGGGGATTCCCCGCAGCCGTTCTTCCTGGTAGCGCACGCCGACCCTGGGGAGGGAGCCGATGAGCATTCGCGGTTAGGGATGGCGCGCATCCTGGAAGATGGTCTCCGTCGGCGCCTTCTCGGAGAGTTGCCCGGCGTACATCACCAGGATGGAGTCGGCGATCTGGTAGAGGATGGAGATGTCGTGGGTGATGATAATGGTGCTTTTGACGAAGCCCCGGTCCCGGAACTCCACCAGCATCTCACAGACCGCCTTTTGGGTGGATACGTCCAGTGCCGAGGTGATCTCGTCTGCAATCAACAGGGAGGGATTCAGCAGCGTGGAGATCACCATGACCGCCCGCTGCTTCATCCCGCCCGACAATTCTATCGGGTACATCTTCAGAACGTCGGGGCTTAACTGGACCAGGTCCAGCCGCCGTTTCAGTTCCGGCAACACCTCCGCGTACCGCACCCCCCGGCTTTCCAGGAGTTCCGCGATCATCGTTCCGATCTTCCGGGTCGGGTTCAGGGCATTCATCGCGTACTGGGGGATCAGGGAGATATGCCGGTAGCGGAACTCCTGCATCCGCTCCATATCCCAGATGGGGAGTTCCCGCCCGTCCAGGACCACCCGGCCCTCTATGTAGTTCATCGGAGGGCGCAAATAGATGATGCTGTGGCCGAGGGTGGTTTTTCCACACCCGGACTCCCCTGCCAGCCCCATAATTTCGCCGTCGGCGACGGTAAAGGTCGCCTGCTCCAGCGCGCGGACGTATCCCCGGAGGGTTTTGTAGTAGACGGTCAGATTCTCCACCTGGAGCACGACTACATCTCCCGCAGTTTAGGGTTGAAGACCTCGTCTAATCCGACGTTGGTCACATACAGGGCGCCCACGATGGCGGTAATGGCGAGCCCCGGAGGGACGAACCACCACCAGATGCCCAGAGGAAGCGCTGCCCAGAGGAGCGCGTAGTTCATCATCAGGCCCAGGGAGATCGTGTTGGTCGGCCCCAGGCCGATGAAGTCCAGCGCGGCCGCGTTCAGGACCGCGCCACCGAACTGGAGGATGTAGACCAGCAGGAGGTAGGACATCATGTTCGGCGCGATCTCGCCGAAGATGATCTTCAGAGAGCCCGCCCCGGACATTCGGGCCAGGTCCACGTAGTCCCGGACACGAAGGGAGAAGGTCTGCGCGCGGATCGCCCGGGCGGCCCAGGGCCAGGCGGTCAGTCCGATCAGGATGCTTTCGGTCAGGATGCCCCGTACGGTCAGGTAAGCCGCGACGATGATCAGCACGGCCAGAGTGGGGATAATTAACACGATGTTGGTCATCATGTTGAGGACTTCGTCCACCATCCCACCCCGGTAGCCGGCTGTGAAGCCGATCAGGATGCCGAGGAAGGTGCCGATGGTGCCGCCGATCAGCCCCACAATAAACGTTGCCCTCAGGCCGTGGACGAACTGGGAGAAGACGTCCTGCCCGAAAATGGTCGTTCCAAACCAGTGTTCCCGGGAAGGAGGGAACGCGGCGGCCTTGATGTATTCGTTGGGGGGATAAGAGGTCAGATAGGGGCCCACAATGGCCAGGAGGACGAAGAAGAGGATGATGGCGACCCCGATCCGCAGTTTTCTGTTCCGCCAGGCAAAGTACAGGAATTCGCTTCGCTTCAGGCTCATTATCCTGCCTCCCCCGTCATTCCCAGGCGCGTGCGCGGGTCCACAATCACGTAGGCGATGTCAATCAGCAGATTGGCCAGCAACACGCCCAGAATGATGAACAGGAAACAGCCCTGAATCAGGAAATAATCCTGATTCTGGATGGCCTGCACGATCAGGTTGCCGATACCGGGATATGCGAACACCACTTCGGTCGCTACGGCGCCGGCCACGATGGTTCCCAGTTGCAGGGCCAGGCCAGTGATCTGGGGAAGAAGGGCGTTACGAAACGCGTAGCGGCGGATGAGGCTCCGGGGCGCTCCCAGCGCTTCCAGATAGCGGGAGTAGTCGGCCTCCAGTTCGTAAATGATCATGTTCCGCATGCCGATGGCCCATCCGCCGAACATCACCAGAAAGAGGGAAAGGAACGGCAGGAACCAGTGCATGATGAGGTCTTTGATAAACAGCCACGAAAGGTGAGGGCGCAGGTCAAAACTGTAGGCTCCGGCGATGGGGAAGATCCCGGCCACGATTCCCAGCGCCCACGCCAGCAGCAGGGCAAGCCACATATACGGGGTGGCCGTGAGGATATATCCCAGCGGAAGGACAGTGTTATCCAGCCAGCGGCGCCGGGCGGCCAGCGCCCCGAAGTAGTTCCCGGCAAACCAGCTTGCCAGGATAGCCGGCAGGAGGAGCAGAACGTCGTAGGGGACGGACGCCCGGATGATTTCCAGCACCGGTCTTGGGAAGAAGAGGGTACTCCTCCCCAGGTCGCCCTGGAAGACCGATTTCCAGAAATTGATATACTGCTGCCACATCGGCACGTCCAGGGCGAAGAGTTTCAGGTAGTACTCCCGCAGCAACCGCACCTCTTCCGGGTTCCGGGGCCCGAGGCGGCTGATCATCACGTTGATCGGATCGCCGGGCATCAGACGCGGGATCAGCCAGTCTATGGTGACTGCCAGGAAAAAGGTCAGGAGGTAGATCAGCAGTTTCCTTCCAAGGTAGCGAGACACGGTTCCTCCGGTCCTTTCTGTAGGTCGGATTGCCAATCCGGCTTTTGTAGGTCGGATTGCCAATCCGACTTTTGCAGGTCGGATTGCCAATCCGACTCCAGAGGGATGGTCAATCGTCCTGCTGGGGTCCGTGGGGGGTCAGAATTATCCGCAGCCGCCCCTCCCCCGGAAGGGAGGGGCGGCTTGCGGTCGGGGCCGTCTACTGCTGGACCGGCTTCAGTTCGGTGAGCATCAGGATGGCGGTCATGTTGAAGTAGCCGTTCCAGGTGCACGGCAGGTACTTGGGGGCCCCCTCGGCGGCCGACGGCCAGCCTGTCCAGTAGGCCTCGTTCCACTGGGCCCACAGACCGTTGTACCACAGCGGGATCGCGGGCATCTCGGTCAACTGGATGCGCTGAATCTGGGAGATCACCTCCTTCATGCCCGCAATGTCTTCCACCGGCACCCGGTCCAGCTGGTCCACCAGAGCGAACACCTCATCGTTCTCGTAGCGGCCGAAGTTCCCGTTGAACATCGTGTCCTGGATGGGGTGGTTGAAGACCCAGTTGTAGAAGGTCCAGGGGGTGCTGCTCAGGTTGGAGCCGAAGTTGTTGATGGCCATATCAAAGGTGCCGCCCGGGACCATCTCCCAGTAGGAGGGGAAGTCGGGGAAGTCGGGCTGGAGGTTGATCCCCACCGCCTGAGCGCCGGTGGCGATGACCTTGATGGACTCCATCCAGTCGGTCCACCCGAAGGGCACGATGACCTTCAGTTCAATCTTGGAGCCGTCGGGGGCCTCGCGCCAGCCATCGCCGTCCACGTCCTTGTAGCCGGCCGCATCCAGAATCCGCCTGGCCTCGTCGGGGTTGTAGGAGAAGCCCAGTTCTTTCACCACGTCCTGGTCCACGAATTGCTCCCAGACGGGCAGCAGGCCGGTGGGGTTGGCCTTCTGGACGATGTTGCCATACACCTTGGTGACGATCTCGTCCACGTTGATGGCGTAGGCCAGCGCCCGGCGAAAGGCCGGATCGTCCATGGGCTTCTTCCGGGTGTTCATGAACAGGAAGGCGGTGTTCGCGCTCAGCATGTAGGGCGGGTCGTCATACCAGGTCTTCACGCCGTAGCCGCCCTCCACCAGGGTCGCGATGCCGGGCAGGAAGTTGTTGCTCAGGTCCAGTTCGCCCTTGAGGAAGAGACCCAGGGCCACGTTGTTGCTGGGGTTGACGATGTCCACGATGTATTTCGGGCCGACCTTCAGCCCCAGCAGTTCCGTCGCCCACCAGTTCTCGTTCCGCTTCCAGACCATGCGGTCCTCGGAGTGGGTCTCGTAGACGTAGGCGCCGGAGCAGGTGGGCGGCACGCCCGGCGTGGTGGGGACGTCCGCCTGGGGCACCTTCTCCCAGACATGCTTGGCGACGATGGCGAGCGAGTAGAGGACGTAACCCCACTCCTGATAGCGCGGGTCTTTGAAGGTGAAGCGGACAGTGGAGTCGTCCACGGCCTCCACTTTCTCCAGCCAGTCCCAGACGTAACCAAAGGAGGCGCCAGGGGTCTTGCGGATCTCAAAGGAGAAGACGACATCCGCTGTGGTCAGGGGCTCACCGTCCTGCCATTTGATGCCCTTGCGGATCCTGGCCTCGTAGACGTTGTTGCTGACCCACTTGCCGCTCTCGGCCAGCCAGGGGATGAACTCGTTCTTCAGCGGATCGTAGATGAAGGGCGTCTCGTGGCAGAGCCCCACGACCCCCATGGCGATGTCCCCGCCAGTGAGCGGGTTCCAGGAGGTGGGCGGGCCCCACTGCTTGCCGCTGGTGTAGAGGGTCTCGTTGCGCGGGTAGACCACCGGGGAGGGGGCCGGCGTGGGCGTGATGACGACGGGGACGGTCTCTTTGACCGGGACCGTCTGGACCACCGTCACCGTCTGGGGCTGACAGGCGGTCAGGACGAGGGCAACGATGCCCAGCAGACTGACCAGGATAAGGGTTGCGCGCTTCATGGGATTCTCCTCCTAACTTATGGTGAAATTTGGGAAAGGTAAAAATGGAAGGGGGTGGATAGGGGTATCGTTTTCAACCTGTGCCGGCTCACCTCCTTTCTTTGAAGGACGGCGATTCGGGAAAGGCCTCCATGGGTTGGGGAAGACACCGTATTGGGAGCGCTCCCAAAACGTTGGCAAGATCCTTCTCCCCGTTCCTTTTGGGAGCGCTCTCATTATACCACTTCTCCGTTCACTTGTCAAGTCCGCAAAAATTTTCTAAACGCCCGTCCTTGGCAAAAACGGTCCCCGGTGTTATCATGGCCCGGTGGTTTACCGATCTCCTCCGTATGGAGAAGGGGATGGAACCCCGGGGCGACCTTTTAAGCCGTCTGGTTGTCGCCATAGACCGCCGGATGCGGCGGCGGCTGGGTATCTGGGAGTACAGCGACGATCCGGATTGCATCCTGCGGGTCGGCCTGGCCCGTTCCCGGTGGGAGATCTCCCTCCCTGATGGGACGACGATCCGGCGGGGTGAAGTCATCGGGATGATTCACGGCTGGAATGAGCGGGTCCCGCCTATACCCCCCACGGGCGCCGATCTGGCCTGGGCGCGGGAGTTACGGCGGCGGCTGGTCCGCTCGCTTCAGTTGCTGGCCCGGGCAGTGCAGGAGGACCCCCGGCTCCAGTCGGTTCGGGGCTTCGGGGGCTCCGGAATTCTGCGCTACTCCCCTGCCGTCCTCCGGCTGCTGGAGCGGTTGGGGATAGAGACGTACGATCTGCCCCCCCGGACCGTGCGGGATTGGGTGGAAGAGAAGATCGGCCGGGTCTGGACCTGGCTGATGCGCCGGACGTTCAACCCGGTCAGTACAGAGGGGCGCGGGGTGGGGGTGTTGAACCGCCGCTTCTACTGGATGGGTCGGGAAAAGTTGCTGGAACTCTATGGCCGGTCGGGGGAAGATTTGACAACCCACGATACGGCGGTATAATTATAGAGGCCTGCCCCGGTGGCGGAACTGGCATACGCAGCAGGTTGAGGGCCTGTGCCCGAAAGGGCGTGGAGGTTCGAGTCCTCTCCGGGGCACCAGAGAAGCCCGGCGACGGAAAGCGCCGGGCTTCTTTGTTTCTCCGGCCGGCAGACCCGCTCCGGCCTTTTGAGGCAAGGTAGCGGCGAGCCGTTGTCCTGTCCCCTGGGGCCTGCATGGGGGCCCCAAAAGGGGCCGGAATTCAGGAGAGGCAACTGCGAGCAGTTGCCCGACTCCTTCGGCGCCCAGGGCAGCGGAGAGTGGAAAGCCAACTCCAGCCTTAAACGGGCGCCTATGGGGGCTGGGGGAGGAGCAGGTGGGCAGTTGCGTTTCGGTGAGACGCAGGCTGGCCCCCGGCGGGAGGCCTGAAACCTTAAAATTTTTGTCCACCTATTGACAAGGTCACCCCTGGTGGTGTATAATGACTTATGGTCAGTATCTGACCGATGGTTAGCAGGGGGGAGCCCACCTTGACGACCCGTGCTCGGCGGGAGCGCGAAAAAGAGGAGCGACGTCAGTCCATTCTCCAGGCCGCGCGGGAGGTTTTTCTGGAGAAGGGTTTCTCGCGCGCCACGATGGACGATGTTGCCGAGCGCGCCGAGGTCAGCAAAGGCACCCTGTACCTGTACTTTGAGAGCAAGGAGACCCTCCTTGCTTATTTGCTTTTAGAAGGGCTGGATTCCCTCTACTCCTACCTGGAAGAGGCCTTCGCCCCCGATCGTCCCCTGACTGCCGAAGAGCGCCTCCGTCGGCTGGGATGGGCCTACCTCCGTTTTTTCCAGGAAGAACCCCACTATTTCCGCTTCCTCATGGCCGTCAACGGCGAACGATTCCGGGAGACCGTCACCCCCGAAATGTACCAGGAAGTGCTGGCTGCCAGTATGGAGGGGCTGAACCTGGTGGCTCAGGCGATAGAACAGGGCATCCAGGAAGGGGTATTTGCCTGCTGTGACGCCCGCCAGGCGGCGGCGACCCTCTGGGCCACCTTCAACGGCGTGCTGGAATTGATGAGTCACCCCCTGCGGCGGGACCTGGTGGGTGTTAGTACCGATACGTTCTACCGGACCGCACTGGAGACGGTGGTCCGGGGGCTGCGCGCGTCGTGACCGGTGGCCGGTTGCCCATGTAGCCGCTTAACAAAACACCGCAGAGAACGCACAAGGCAACTACCTACCTCACCCCCCAGCCCCCTGGTATTGAGTAAGGCAACTGCTTGCAGTTGCCCTACTCCCCTCTCCTGGCCGAAGGCGAGGTAGGTCGGATTGCCAATCCGACGGGTCGGATTGCCAATCTGACGGGTCGGATTGCCAATCTGACGGGTGGGATTGCCAATCCGACGGGTCGGATTACCAATCCGACCTACCTTCTTCCCCAGAAGGGGAGCAGGGGGGTGAAGGGGGCAAAATGTGCCCGCCGAGGGGGAAGGGGGCAGTTACATTTCGGCTTACATCCCGGCGGTTTATCCGAACTGGACTTTGGACAAACTGAAAGGGCGAGGGCAAGCGCCTTGCCCGTACTACATATGTGGGCTTTGTCCATTCGCCGATGCCCATATGTATGGGTGGCCTGTGGGCCGAAATGAATTTCGGCTTACATCCATATGGGTGGCCTGTAGGCCGAAATGAATTTCGGCTTACATCTGTATGGGTGGCCTGTAGGCCGAAGGGAATTTCGGCTTACATCCCGGTGGTTTATCCAAAGTCCAGAGCCAATACGACCCGACATCTTTTCTGGGATGGACGAGACAGCACCGATAGAGCAGGTGCGAATCGCCCAGGCTGCGGGACTGATCTCCCTGGGCAACATCGCCAGCCGGGCCCTGGGGCTGCTGCGGGAGATGGTCAAATCCGGCCTCTTCGGTGCCGGGCCCGCCGTCAGCGCACTGAATGCCGCCCTTCGGGTTCCCATCACCCTCTACGACCTTCTCATCGGCGGCATGGTCAGTTCCGCCCTGGTTCCCGTCTTCTCGGAGTACGCGGCCCGGGAGCGCACCGATGAACTCTGGAGCCTACTGAACGTCCTGGTCAGCGGGATGTTCCTGCTGGTCGGGGGGCTTCTCCTGGTGGGGGAACTGCTGGCGCCACAACTGATCTGGCTGATCGCTGGCGGGCTGGATGCCCCCCACCAGGCGCTGGCCGTCCACCTGCTCCGGATCGTCCTCCCCGCTGTCCTCTTTATGAACCTCGCGGGCATTCTCTCCGCGGCCCTCTACGCCCTGCGGCGGTTCGCCTACCCCGCTTTTACCGCCGCAGTGTTCAACGCCGCCGTGGTTGTGGTGGCCCTTGCCCTGGGTCGGTGGTGGGGGGTTCGGAGTATGGCCCTGGGCCTGGTCGTGGGGGCCATCGGCCAGGTCGCCCTCCAGTTTCCCGGCCTGAGGGATGCCCGCCTCCGCCTCACGGTTTCCCTCTACCACCCGGCCCTCCGGCGCATCGGGGCGCTCTACCTGCCCATTCTGCTGGGCCTCATCGTGGACAACCTCCTCTCCATCGTGCTGAGTTACCATCTGGCCTCCCGGCTCGGCGGCTCTGCTATCGCCTGGATGGAGTACGCGGCGCAGGTGGTTCAGTTCCCTCTGGGGATGGTTGTTGCGGCGGTCTCTCTGGCCATCCTGCCCACCCTCTCCCGGCAGGCAAGGGAGGAGAACCCGGCACTGTTCCGCCGGACGCTGGGGGATGGTCTGCGGCTGGTTCTCTTTCTGATCGTCCCCGCGACAGTCGCCCTGTTCGTCCTCGCCCGCCCGGTCGTCGCACTGATCTTTGAGCACGGGGGCTTCACGCCGGCGGATACGGCGGCGGTCACAGAGGTCCTGCGGTGCCATTTGCCGGGCCTCCTCTTTGCCGCGATAGACCAGGTCCTCATCTTCGCCTTCTATGCCCGCAAAGACACGCTGACCCCTGCGCTGGTCGGAGTGGGGACGACAGTGCTGTACGCGCTGACGGCGGTCACGCTTTCCCTGCAGGGCGTGTTGACCCTGCCTCTGCTGGTGCTGGTGAACTCCTGCAAGTGGGCGGCCCATGCGCTGACGATGTTGATCCTCACGCGCGTCCGCCTGGGCGGAATGGAAGGGTCCGGCATCTGGGGACTGCTGGCTCAGGTCACCGGGGCCTCGCTGGGAATGGCGGTGGTCCTCTGGGGCGTTGCCCCGCCGCTGGAGGCTGCTCTCCCACGGGGTTTCCTGGGCGAGGTGGGCATCGTCGGCATCGGCGGCGGCCTGGGCGCGCTGGCATACGGACTGCTGGTGTGGAAGATGCGAATTCCTGAAGTCCACCTGTTGCAGACGGCGCTGACGGATGCCCTCCGACGGTGGGGAGGGACGCGACGGAAAAAGGCAGAGGGTGCTCCGACCATTCCACCCGATCGGTACGACGAGGACTACTTTCTCTCTGTCTGCGAGGGATACGAGGAGTATCTGGCCTCGGAGGGGAGGGAACTATCCCGTCGGCTCCGGGAAGCGTTCGCGGTTGCGGGGATTGAGCCGGGGATGCGGGTTCTGGATGTGGGGTGTGGCCGGGGGGAGGTCCTGCGCCACTGTGCCCGGGCGGGGGCAGCGGCCTACGGGATTGACTACGCGCGGGCCGCGGTTCTGCTTTCCCGGCAGGCCGTCGCGGCTGGCGAGGCCGCCGGAGTCTATCAGGCCGACGCCCGACGGCTCCCCTTTCCGGACGCAACGTTTGACCGGGTGCTTCTCTTTGACATCGTGGAGCATCTTTACCCCTGGGAACTGGACCAGGCGATCCGGGAAGCCCGGCGGGTGCTCAGGCCCGATGGGCGGCTGGTCGTCCACACCGCTCCCAACGTGTGGTACGACCGATACGCCTACCCGATTGTTCGCCTGGTGCGCATTCTGATGGGTCAGGGAGACCGGTATCCCCGGGACCCCCGCGCGCTGATCCCCGCCAACCTGGAGGTGCATGTCAACGAGCAGAGCGCGTTCAGCCTCTGGCGATTGCTGCGGCGACACGGGTTCCGGGCCCGGGTCTGGCTGGCGACGCCTCCACAGGACCGTCAGGAGCCGTGGCTCCTGAAAATCGCCCGCTACATCCTTTTCCACTGGCCACCGTTCCGGTGGTTTTTTGAGCGGGAGGTCTTCGCTGTTGCAACCCCCAGGCGGTAGCCGGGAAACCGCCGGGTATGCTCGGCCGCTGTGGGGAGCGAGATCCCGGCGCTGTCGCCGCAGAGGGGGCTATGCGTCCTCCTCCGCGGGCTCGGGGGGCTGAGGGGGCTCCGACGGGAACATATAGCCGACGCCGCGCACGTTCACCAGGTAGCGCGGCCGGGAGGGGTTGGGCTCCAGTTTCCGCCGCAGGCGACGGATGTGGACCCGGACGATGGCCCGGGTTCCCCACGGGTCTGCCTCATAGCCCTGGGTGGCCCGAATCAGTTGCTGGGGAGTGCAGACCTGATCGGCGTGTTCCATCAGGTAGCGGAGAATTTTGAACTCCGTCGGGGTCAGGTCCACGGGGCGATCACCCACCCAGACCTGGTGGCGGTCCTCATCCAGGCGGACATCCTGGACTTCCAGGGGTCGTTTCTCCGCGGGGTGGGGGGCAGGGGGGACCTCCACGCGGGGGTGCTCTATCGCCTGGAGTTCCGAAAGCGTCTGCTCCAGGCGGGATAGAAGTTCCCGCCGATGCCGTTCCTGGTACGATTTGGTGAGCCCCTGCCGGACGCTTTCCAGAATTTGGGAGACCGGACAGGGTTTCAGCAGGTAGTCGTGGGCGCCCCGGCGGAGGGCCTGAATTGCCGTCTCCAGGCTGCCGAAGGCGGTCAACAGGATGAGGACCGTGTCGGGAGAGCGCTGCTGGACGGCCTCGGTCAACTGGAGGCCGTCTATTCCCGGCATTTTGATGTCCACCACCATCAGGTCAAAGGGGGCCTCCTGGTCCAGAAGCGCCAGCGCCTCCTCCCCACTGGCCGCGATCTGAACCTCGTACCCCTCCAGCCGCAGGAGTTCCGCCAGCGAGAGGCGGGTGGTTACCTCGTCGTCCACCACCAGAATCCGGGGAGTTGTTCTTCCAGGCATGCCGGTCTCCCGTGTATTGTGGATCCCGCTTTCCGTGTCTTCTTATTTGCAAAATTCGTGCAATTCGTGAAATTCGTGGCTCCTCATTTGTAACATTCGTGCAATTCGTGAAATTCGTGGCTCCCCACTTGTGCTGGACTTTGGACAAACTGAAAGGGCCAGGGCGAGTGCCTTACCCGTACTCCATATGTGGGCTTTATCCATTTGCCGATGCCCATATATATGGGTGGCCCGTAGGCCGAAGGGAATTTCGGCTTACATCCCGGCGGTTCATATCCGGGCGACGGGGAGGCGAACCACAAAAGTTGCGCCCTGGCCCGGCTGGCTGGAGACCTCTATGCTGCCGCCATGTCGCTCCACGATGCCGTAACTGATCGCCAGCCCCAGGCCGGTGCCGCTGGGCTTGGTCGTGTAGAAGGGCTCAAAGAGGTGGGCCATCTGGTCGGGGGTCAGGCCAGGGCCGGAATCCCGGATCGCCACCAGGACCCAGCGCCCATCCTCCGTCAGGAGCGAACCGATTCTGAGTTCGCCCCCGTTCGGCATCGCCTCCACCGCGTTGATCAGGATGTTCAGAAAGACCTGGGTCAACTGGTCGGGGATGGCCAGGACAGGGGGGAGGTTCTCCTCCAGGCGGGTGTGGACCTGGACGTGGCCGTGCTGGAGCCGTTTATCGGCGATGGCGAGGGCGCTGCGCAGAATCTGGTTCACGTCGGCGAGGACGGCGGTGCCCGGAGAGGGCCGGTAGAACTCCAGCATTCGCTGGATAATCCCGATGAGCCGCTCCACTTCCTGCTGGGCCATCTTCAGGTATTCCCGCCGCTTTTCCGGAGGGAGCCGTTCGCTCAGGGCCAGATGGATGGTGTTGTGGATGGCCTGGAGGGGGTTGTTGATCTCGTGGGCGATGGAGGCGGCCAGCCGACCCACGGCAGCCATCTTCTCCGCCTGGATCAACTGAGCCTGGGAGCGCTCCAGCGCCTGAGCGTAGTCGGCCACCTCGGCGTAGAGTTGGGCGTTCTCTATGGCGACCGCCGCCGCGCCGGCCAGCGTCTGCAGGAGGTCCCGGTCGGTCTCCGTGAAGGGGCCGCCCAGCCGGTCCGCCAGCCCCAGGGCTCCCACGACGTGCTCCCGAACGGTGAGAGGGACACAGAGGAAGGAAGAGACCGGCCGCCCCCCGCCGTCCACCAGGGGGGAGAACCGTTCGTCATGGGCCACGTCGTTGGTCAGATAGGGGGTTCCGGAGGTGACCACATGGCCGATGATGCTGGGCTCCCGGGGCAGGGGTTTCCCCAGCAGTGGGTGCTCCCCGATCGCCCGACGAACGGCAAATCCCCCTACATCCTCATCCAGCAGGACCAGCACACCGGCGGAGACGGGGAACATCCGCCGGACCCCCTCCATCATCGCGTTGAGCACCTCCTCCAGTTCCAGGCTGGAGATGATGGTCCGGCTGATTTCGTTGAGGGCGGCCAGTTCCTGGTTGCGCTGGCGGAGAGATTGCTCGGTCCGCCGGATCCGCATGATGACCTGAATCCGGGCCAGGAGTTCCCGGGGGTCAAAGGGCTTGGTGAGATAGTCGTCCGCTCCCATCCCCAGGCCCAGGGTCTTGTCGGCGATGGAGGAGAGGGCCGTCGTCACAATGATGGAAACTCCGGCCAGGTCGGGGTCCGATTTGACCCTGGAGATGACGTCGTAGCCGCTGATGCCGGGCATCAGGATGTCCAGCAGCAGGATGTCCACCGGGCGCCCGGCCTGGACCTCGCGCTGAAGGATCTCCAGGGTCTCTTCGCCGGAGCGGGCCTCCAGAACCTCGCAGGAGGCCAGCTGGAGGATCTCCCGGATCATCTCCCCCAACTGGGGGTCGTCGTCGGCGATGAGAACGCGGGGGATATGTTCCTCGGCCATCGGTGCCTGCCAGGAAGCCATTCCACGGCGGCGGGGAGCGGACTCCAGAGAGGGTTGTCCACAGGGCCACCTGGTTATGCGGGCGATTTCTTTTCTTTCTCCTCCGGCGGGCGCAGGACGGCGTCAATGATGCCGTACTGGACGGCCTGGTCGGCGGTCATATAGAAGTCCCGGTCGGTGAAGCGCTCTATCTGTTCGTCGGAGAGGCCGGTGTGTTTTTTCAGCAGTTCGTTGAGCAGAGCCCGCTGGCGGAGAATCTCCCGCGCGGCGATCTCTATGTCCGTCGCCTGGCCCTCCACGCCGCCCAGGGGCTGATGAAGGTGGATGGTAGCGTGAGGGAGGGCAAAACGTCTCCCTTTGGTGCCCGCGGTCAGAAGGACCGTCGCCATGCTGGCGGCCATCCCGACCGCGATGGTGGAGATGGGGGCCCGGATCAGTTGCATCGTGTCGTAGATGGCGAGCCCGGCCGGAATGATCCCGCCAGGGGAATGGATGTAGAGGGAGATCTCCCGCTCCGGGTCCTCCCGGTCCAGGAACAGCAACTGGGCGATGATCAGGTTGGCGACCTGGTCGGTGATGGGCATGCCCAGGAAGACGATCCGCTCCCGCAGGAGGAGCGAGTAGATGTCGTAGGCCCGCTCCCCCCGACTGGTAGATTCTATGACCATCGGGATGACGTTATGGGTTCGCATCGTCGGCCTCCGTCTGAGAGTCCGGAATGTCTTCGCCGCGGGCAATCGCAACCAGCCGGCTGACCACTTTGTCATAGAGGAGCCGATTGCCCAGGCGCTTCCGCTGTTGTGCGTCCTGATACATCCGGCGGATCGCCGCCGCCTGCTCTCCCCACTCCTCGCTGAGGGATTGAACGGCCTGGTCTATTTCCTCTTCGCTGATGTCCAGCCCCTCGGCATCCGCCAGAGCGCCCAGCACCAGCGAGCGCCGGAGCAGCCGGTCCGCCGTGGGTTTTAACTGCTCTCGCAGATCTTCCATGGTCAGTCCGGAGACTTTCAGGTAGTCCTCCAGGCTGAGCCGGTACTGATTCCGGACGTCCTCCTCTATGTCCTCTACCATCTCGTCCACGTGCTCTTCCAGCATCACCGGGGGGTATTCCACGACCGACTGCTCCACCAGCCGATCTATAACCCGGAGGGCATATTGCTCCCGGGCGGCTTCTTCTTTGCGCGCCTGAATCTGCTGACGGAGGGCGGCTTTCAGGTCCTCCAGAGACCCGAAATTGCCTACCGTCCGGGCCAGGTCGTTGTCCAGGTTGGGGAGGATGCGCCGATAAAGGGCCTCCAGGGTGACACGGAACTCCCCCTCTTCACCGCCCTTCGGGGAGAGCGGCAGCCGGAAGGTTCGGGTCTCGCCCGGCTTCATCTCCTCCAGCGCCCGATGGAAGCCTGGGAACGGGAATGGGTTCTCGGGGTCCAGTATCACCTCGGCCGATCGGTCTCTCAGGAAGAGGCGGCCCTCGCCGTCCCGCCCCTCCACGGAGATCACCAGCACGTCGCCCGGCTGAGCCCCTCGGCCCTCCACGGGCTCCAGAACCGCGGCTTCCCGCCGCAGACGCTCCAGCGCTTCGGCCAGGTCCTCCTCCGTGACCTCTACGGCGGGAGGCTCCACCCGGAGGGAACGGTAGTCGCCCAGCCGGACGCTCGGGGGCTGATAGACGGTGTAGACGAAGCGCATCGGCTGGAGGCTGCTCTCTTCCAGCTGGACCGCTCTGAAGACCTGGAGGTTGTGCTCCCGCACAGCGTCGGCGATGAGGGTGACGCTGAGCCGCTCGGCCGCCTCCTCGCGCAGGAGGTCTTCCCCATACAGCCGCGCGACAGCGCTATAGGGGGCTTTCCCCTTGCGGAAACCCGGAATAGACCGCTGCTCGGAAATTTCGCGCGCGATGGCGCGCATCTCCTGCTGAACCCGCTCCTCTGAGGGCTGGATGACCACTCGCGTTGTGCAGGTTCCCGCGGGCTCTATCTGGACCTGAACAGGTGCTTCGCTCATACTTCCTCCGTCAAAGTTTTCCACTGGACTTTGGACAAACGGAAAGGGCCAGGGAGAGCGCCTTACCTATGCTACATAATGTGGGCTTTATCCATTTGCCGATGCCCGTATATATGGGTAGCCCGTAGGCTGAAATGAATTTCGGCTTACATCCCGGCGGTTTATCCAAAGTCCAGTTTTCCAGATGGGCACAGTTTTGCGGGAGGGGCCCGGCGGCGGCCCCCAAACCCCAAAGGGGGGGAAGGCGGGACTCGAACCCGCACGGGGATACCCCGCGTGATCCTAAGTCACGCTCGTCTGCCTGTTCCGACACTTCCCCCTGCAACGGGATATTATAACTGAAGCGGGCGTTCCTGCAAACTTGAGCCAGGCCAGGGCCCGATGGGCGCCCACGATGGCCGGAAAGGTTCCTCCAGATCGGGCCCGAACTTGTGCTCTCTCCGGTCTGTGGTATAATACAGGCCACCGCCGCCCCCACCCCTAAATGTGGGGGTTTTGCCTTTTTGAACCTCTATATATATGCATTCCCCTTCAGCCAGGGAGCGCCATCATGAAGTGTCCCTACTGTGGTTTCCGTCGCACGAAGGTCCTGATGACCCATCCTGATCCCAGAGGGATCCGTCGCCGTCGGGAGTGCCCGAACTGTTACCAGCGGTTTACCACGCTGGAACGGGCCGTCCTCACGACCCCTCTCGTGGTCAAGCGGGATGGCCGCCGGGAGGAGTTCAGCCGGGAGAAACTCCTGGCCGGCGTCCGCATCGCCTGTGCCCGCCGCCCCGTCTCCGCCGACGACCTGGAGCGACTCGCCGACCGGGTGGAGGACTACATCCGCCAGACCGGGAAAACCGAGGTCCCCAGCAAACTGATCGGCGACCGGGTCATCGCCGAACTGCGGGAACTGGACCCCGTCTCCTACATCCGCTATGCCATCGTCTACCTGGGCCTGGAGGACCTGGAGGCCGTCCGGGCCGAGATCAACCGTCTGCTGGAGGAAACCCATACGGAGGGGAAGTAACGATGGCCCGAAAGAGCGCGCGTCCTGCTCAGTCCCTGGAATCTCGCCTCTCTCCCAACGCGCTGGAGGTTCTCCGGCGGCGCTACCTGCGCAAGGGGCCGGATGGGAAGCCTGCGGAGACGGTGGAGGAGATGTTCCGCCGGGTGGCCCACCACATCGCCCTCGCCGAAGAGACCTGGGGCGGCAACGTCGGGGCCGTGGAGGAGGCCTTCTACGACCTGCTCACCTCCTTCCGCTTTGTCCCCAACTCCCCTACCTTCACCGGCGCGGGGACGCCGCTGGGGCAACTGGCGGCCTGCTTTGTCCTTCCGGTCAGCGACGATATGGGCCGCCGGGAGGACGGCATCTTCCAGACCCTGCGCAACATGGCCCTCATCCACCAGACCGGCGGCGGAACCGGCTTCTCCTTTTCCCGACTGCGCCCGAAAGATACCGTCGTCCTCTCCAGTGGCGGAAAGGCCACCGGCCCCGTCGGCTTTATGCGGGTCTACGACCTGGCCTGTGAGATCGTCAGCCAGGGGGGAACCCGCCGGGGCGCCAACATGGGCGTCCTTCGGGTGGACCACCCCGACATTGAAGAATTCATCACCTGCAAGACCGACGAGCACGCCATTACCAACTTCAACATCTCCGTCGGCGTCACCGACGCCTTTATGCGGGCCGTGGAGAACGACGAGGAGTGGGAACTGCGCTTCCCCGATGTCCTCCACCCGGCCTACCGCACTTTTAACGGGACTTTGGAGGAGGCCGAGCAGGCCGGTATCCCGATCCGGGTCTACAAACGGGTGCGGGCGCGGGACCTTTTTGACAAAATTGTCCGCCAGGCCTACCGCAACGGCGAGCCGGGTGTCCTTTTCCTGGACACGATGAACCGGGCCAACCCCTGCCCCCATCTGGGCGCCTACGAGGCGACCAACCCGTGCGGCGAGCAGCCCCTGCTCCCCTACGAGAACTGCTGCCTCGGCTCCATCAACCTGGCCCGCCACGTCCGGACCGACGGGAACGGCCGCGCCGGTGTGGATTGGGACCTCCTGCGGGAAACCGTGGAGCAGGCAGTGCGCTTTCTGGACAACGTGGTGGAGGTCAACGCCTACGTCCCCGCCATCCCCCAACTGAAGGAGGCGGCCCACCGCACCCGTCGCATCGGCCTGGGCATCATGGCCCTGGGCGACCTGCTGTACATGCTGGGGGTCCGCTACGGGAGCGAGGAGTCGCTGGAACTGGCCTCCCAGGTGATGGAGTTCATCCGCTACCACGCGATGCGGGCCAGCATCGCGCTGGCGCGGGAGCGGGGCCCCTTCCCGGCGATCCACGGGAGCGTCTACGACCCCGACAACCTCTCCTGGACACCGCCGGCTCCCCTGATCCCGTACTCCCGCCCGGAGCGATGGGGACGCCCTCCGCTGGACTGGGACGAGATCCTGCGGGGCATCCGGCAGTTCGGCATCCGCAACGCGGCCCAGTTGACCATCGCGCCGACGGGGACCATCGCCACCGTCGCGGGCTGCGAGGCCTATGGCTGCGAGCCGGTCTTCGCCCTGGCCTACACCCGGAAGGTCCACGACGAGGGGAGGGAGATAGAACTTCGCTACGTCAGCCCGCTCTTCCTGCAGGCCCTGGACCAGGCTGGAGTGGACGGGCCGACGCGGGAGCGCATCCTGGATCGGGTTCTCTTCAACGGGAGTTGCCAGGATATCCCTGAGGTGCCGCCGGAGGTTCGCCACACCTTCGTCGTCGCAGGAGATGTCACCGCGGAGGAGCATGTCCGGATGCAGGCGGCGCTCCAGGCCTTCGTGGACGCGGCCATCTCCAAGACCATCAACTTCCCCACCAGCGCGACGGTGGAGGATGTGGCCCGGGCCTACATGCTGGCCTGGAAACTGGGCTGTAAGGGGCTGACCGTCTACGTGACCGGCTCCCGCGAGAGAGTGGTCCTGGAGACCGAGAGGGTGAAGCAGGAGAAGATGATGCGGCAGATGGGGCTGACCACCCAGATTCGGCCGCGCCCGCACATCCTGGAGGGCCGGACCTACCGGGTGACGACGCCGCTGGGAACGGCCTATGTCACCATCAACACCAACGGCGAGGGGGAGCCCTTTGAGGTCTTCCTGAACGTAGGGAAGGCGGGTTCCGATACGGCGGCGGTGGCGGAGGCGATTGGGCGTCTGATCTCCCTGCTGCTGCGGATTCCGTCGCCGCTCCCCGCGCGCCGGCGGTTGCAGCAGGTGGTCCGGCAACTGCGGGGGATCGGCGGGGGGCGCCCGATGGGCTTCGGCCGCGACCGGGTTCAATCCCTTCCCGACGGCGTTGCTCAGGTGCTGGCGGAGTTTCTGGGCCTGGCCGAGCCGACGGAGAGAGAAGGGGGATCAGGGGTGACCCAGATGCCGCTTCTTCCCGTCGGCGACCTCTGTCCGGAGTGCGGGAATGCGACCAT
>DAOUBO010000285.1:0-1587 GCA_034432695.1 Anaerolineae bacterium
GCTGCCGCCGGGAGAGCCTGGCCGGCTCCCGGGGGCGCATCTCCGCCAGCCCCACAAAGCGCAGATAGCGGTCAATCCGCCGCTCTATCTCCTCCCGGGGTAGGCGCAGGTTCTCCGGCCCGAAGGCCACTTCCAGTTCCACGCTGGTGGAGAAGAGTTGGGCCTCAAAGTCCTGGAGGACCAGTCCCACCCGCCGGGACATGTCGGCGACCCGGGCTTTTGCGACCTCCACGCCCTGGACGAGAACCCGTCCGGAGGACTCGCCCCGGAAGAAGCGGGGCACAAGGGCGTTCAGGGAACAGCAGAGGGTGGATTTCCCCGCGCCCTCGTGCCCCATGATCACCACGAAGGTGCCTTCTTCCACCTCGCCGTTGATGTGCTGGAGTGCCGGACGTGTAGTCTCCGCGTAGGTGAAGGAGAGGTCCTGGATGGAGATGGCGACACCCATCGTGGTTTCCGGTATCCTACATCAGGAACGAGCCCACCAGGATCAGGATGGTGGCGATGATCCCGATGACCATGGCCTGCCCGGAGAGGACGTAGGCGCCCAGAATCCAGCCGGCCAGCGCGCCGACGACCACCAGCCAGGCGCCCAGGGCGCCCGCGGCGGGCTTGCCGATGTCCTCCGGCTCCATCACGTCCCACCAGATCAGCCGCAACTGCCGCCGGACAACGCCGTAAACGGCCAGCAGGAGCAGGCCGCCGATGAGGCTACCGACGGTGTCGTTGACGGTGATGATGGTGACCAGGACGGGGTAGGGGACCATCCCCAGCACTTCCAGCCACATGGCGATGACGACGCCGCAGGCCGCCGAGGAGATGAGGGCCAGCAGGATGTAGAGGACCCACGAGCGCCAGTTCTGGAGAGCCAGTTCCCGCTTCCCATCGGCAATGGGCTTCAGGGTGGTCCACATCGCGTAGGGGAGGTAGCCCAGCAGGAAGTTGCCGACGAAGCCGAAGATGCTCCCCAGGCCGAGGGTGCCGCCGAAGATGTCCCCGATGAGATTGCCGATGGCCGACCCCCAGGCCGCCGCCGGGCCGAAGAGCAGGCTGAAGACCATCGGGAAGATGTTGGCAACGCGGACCTCGGTGATGCCGGGGATGAGGGGGATGGCGGTCTTGAAGGCGATCAGAGCCGCGGCGTAGATGGCCGCACATACGGCCACCAGGATAATCATACGGGTGTTCTTCCACATCGTGATGACAGCCTTCATTGCGGGTTCCTCCTATAGATGGGTTGAAATGGTTGATAATGAATGCGGTCTGTGTGATTCTGGGATTCCTTCCCGATAGGCGTCACCCCCTTTCCGCTTCGTAGAGAATGAAGTTGCCCGTAAAATAGAAACACCGGGACGTTGTTTTTGTATCGGCAACGAAGCCGCCGATACAAAAATAAAATAAAATAACGCCCTCTTTATTCCATCCGCAGCAACACTTTCAGCATTCTGGGCTCTGCCGCGCGGGCGAAGGCCTCCAGGCCCCGGGCCAGGGGATACACCGCGCTGATCAGCGGCTGGACGTCCACCAGGCCCCGCTGCAGGAGCCGGAGCGCGGGCGGGAACGGCCCACAACGGGAGCCGACCAGGG
>DAOUBO010000286.1:0-5875 GCA_034432695.1 Anaerolineae bacterium
TCCACCTCGGCCAGAAGGGCAGGGGAAACCCGGCGCTGCCGCAGACGGGCAAAGGGCTCCCGACTGCAGGCCGGCAGGAGCCGCAGGGCAGCGGGCGAAAGCGGCTGCACCCACGGCGTCGCCGCACTGGCCTGAAAGCACTCCGGACAGAGCACCCCGCCCCGCTCCGGGTCCAGGCCCAGGGAAGTCCCCCCCAGGGCTGGGACCCGCCGCCCGCAGGCCCCCCCTTCCCGCTCCCCCACACATCGCTCCCACTCCGGCCGAAATCCCACCAGACGCAACAGCCGCTGCTCGTAGGCCCGCATCAGCAGCGCCAGGTCCGACGGCGGGGGGGCCGCCACTTCCACCTGACAGAGGTAATCCAGAGTACGGCTCAGGAGGTCGTAGAGCGCGCTGCCCCCCTCCTCTTCGGCCACGAACCGGTCGTAGAGTTCGGCAACGTAGCGGGCATACGTCGCCCGGAGGAGATCGTCCCGCAGGGGCGCGTGCAGGTCCAGCGCCTCAGCCTGACTGACCACGTCCCATGAGGAACGGCTGCGGGCAACGACCAGCCGGACGCGCGCGAAGAGTTCCAGGTGGCCCGCCTTGCGACTGGTGGTCTTGCGCACGCCCTTGGCGATGACGACGCGCTTGCCCTGAGGCGTGCAGAGGGTGAGGACCCGGTCGGCCTCGCCGTGGTCCCGCCGCCGGACGATGATGGCCTCGGTGGTGTACAGTCGCTCCTGGGTCACGCCTATCCGCAAAACCGACGCTGGCTGAGAAAGACGTGCCAGCCCCCAGGTTTTTTCACCCCGCGTCGCTGCGCCCTCCGCGGCGCGCGGTAGGGAGCGTATCCAGGGTCCGGCCGTGAAGGGCCCTGCGAACGGCCTCCCGGTCGTCCCAGGGATACTCCACTGTGCCAAAGCACATGGACTGCTCGTGCCCTTTCCCGCAGACCAGAACCACGTCTCCCGCGCGCGCCATCTGGCATGCCCGCAGGATAGCCTCTCCCCGGTCGGGTACCCGGAACAGGTCCAGCCCCTCCCGCTTCCCGGCCTCCCCGGCTGCCATAACGCTGGTCGCGAGGATCGCATCCAGGTCCTCCGTCCGGGGGTCCTCCGCGGTAAGGACAACCACGTCGGCCAGTTCCCCTGCAATGCGGCCCATCAGAGTCCGCTTCTGCCGGTCCCGCAGTCCGGCGCAGCCGAAGACGACGATGACCCGGCCGGAGGTCATCCCTCGCGCCGTCCGCAGGGCCTGGGCCAGCGCGTTGGGCGTGTGGGCAAAGTCCACGATCGCCAGAAAGTCCTGCCCCTCGTCTATCCGCTCCATCCGGCCGGGGACGCCCCGGACACGGGCCAACCCCGCGGCGCTGGCCTCCAGGGGAATCCCCAGCGCCCAGGCCGCTGCGGCGGCCGCCAGGACATTGCTCACGTTGTAGGCTCCCACCAGCGCGGTCGTGATCTCCGCCGCGCCGTCGGGGGTGCGCAGGGTGAACCGGGTCGCGTCGGGGCCGTAGACCACCCCTGTGGCCGTGACGTCTACCCCCGGCGAGAGCCCGTAGACCACATAGCGGTCGGCGGGGATGGGCCGGAGCAGGTCGTAGGACGAATCGTCCCGGTTCAGGACGGCGATTTTGGGGACGCCGGGCTTGCGGAAGGATCGGCTCAGGTTCCAGAACAGTTGCGCTTTGGCCTGGCGGTAGGCCTCCAGCGTGCCATGGAAATCCAGGTGCTCGTGGGTGATGTTGGTGACGATGGCGACGTCAAAGTCGCAGCCCGCGACCCGGTGCTGGGCCAGCCCGTGGGAGGTGACCTCCAGAACAGCGTGGGTGGCGCCGATACCGACCATCCGGGCCAGGTACCGCTGGAGGTCAGGCGGGTCGGGAGTGGTGGTGTGCAGGCCGGTATCTATCTCCTCGTCGCCGATACGGGCCGAGACGGTGCTGACCATCCCGGCGTTGAGGCCGGCGGCCTCCAGGATGGCGTGGAGAAGGGTGACGGTGGTCGTCTTCCCGTCGGTGCCGGTGACGCCGATGAGGGTCATCCGGCGGCCCGGCAGGTCCTCCCACGCCGCGCAGAGCCAGCCCCATGCCTCACGAGCGTCGGGGACCCGCAGATAGGCGAAGGAACCCCAGGGGAGGTCGGGCAACTCCTCCGGCGCGCGCTCGCCGACGACGGCGACGGCCCCCCGCGCCAGCGCGTCGGAGATGTACCGATGCCCGTCCACGCTGACACCAGGGATGGCGACAAAAAGGTCGCCGGGACAGACTTGCCGGGAATCGGCGACGATAGACCGGACCTCCCGGTCACCGCCGGTCCACTCCAGAATGCCGGGCAACGTGCGCACCAGTTCGGCCAGAATCCGCATCCTCACACCTCGCGTTTCACGCCTACGTTTCACGTCCCACGTCTCACACCCCACGCCCGACGTCTCCTATCGCCGTCCAGCGCGCAGGATGGAGAGGATCAGCCAGAAGCCCAGGAGGCTGGCGAGGAGAAAACCGCCGACGGTGAGCACGGTGATCACCCCGCCCCGCTCCCCCAGGTGGAAGGCCGGGATCAACAGGGCCAGGCCAACGATCAGCGCGGCCAGAAGGACACTGAGGGAGAGGCGGTTCGCCAGCCGGTCCAGCCGGGCCAGGGCCTGCTCCAGGCCCCGATGGTGCAGCGTTATTTCCAGTTCCCCCCGCTCCGCCTGGGACAGCAACTGCGCGCCGACGCGCGGGATGAGGCCAAAGAGGTAGGCCCACTCGTCCACATCCCGGATCAGCGAGGGGGCCCAGGCCGGGGGAAGGGCCATTTCCCACAGGAACCGCCGGACGTAGGGCTGAGAGACGGCGAAGATGTCAAAGTCGGGGGCCAGTTTCAACCCCACCCCCTCCATCATCGCCAGGGTCTTGCCCAGGAGCCACAGTTCGGGGGGAAGCCGCAGGTGATAGCGGAAGGCAATGGGCATCGCCTCCTCCATCACCTCCCGCGCCCGGATGGCCTTCAGGGGCATCCCCTGGTACTTGCGCAGAAGGCGTGCCAGGTCGTGCTGAAGCCCCCGCCGGTCCACTGCTCCGCCGACCGCCCCCATTCGGATCAGTTGGTCCACGACGGCCTCCTCGTCCATCTGGACGGCGGCGATGTAGAGGCGGATCAGGTCCATCCGGGTGCGATGGCTGAGGTACCCCACCATCCCGAAGTCCATCGCGCCGATGACCTCTCCTGGCATCACGACGAAGTTGCCCGGATGGGGGTCGGCGTGGAAGAAGCCGTCCTCCAGGACTTCCTTGATGATCATCCGGGCGGCGTGGAGGCCAATGCGGTAGCGGTCGTAGCCGGCCGCGTCCAGGGCCTGGATGTCGTCTATCTTGATCCCGTGGATGCGCTCCATCACAAGGACCCGGCGGGTCGTGTAGTCCCAGTAGATGCGGGGGATGTAGAGGTAAGGCTCGTCGGCGAAGTTGGCCCGGAACCGGTCGGCGTTGCGGCCCTCCCGGTAGAAGTCCAGTTCCGCCCGCAGGGTCGCCGCGAAATCCTCCACCATCGCGGGAAGGTCATAGAGTTCCCGCAGAGGCGTCTGGGCCTGGAGCAGGCGGGCGACATCCGCCAGGATGTCCAGGTCCACACGGACGACCGACTCCACACCGGGCCGCTGGACCTTGATGACGACGCTGGAGCCGTCCCGGAGGGTTGCGGCGTGGACCTGGGCAAGCGACGCGGCCGCCAGCGGTACGGGGTCCACCGTGGCGAAGACCTGGTCCAGCGGCCCGCCCAGTTCCGTCTCCAGCAGGGGCCGGATCTCCTCCCAGGATACAGGGGGGACAGCGTCCTGCAAGCGGGCCAGTTCGGCGATGTACTCCGGGGGGAGGAGGTCGGGACGGGTGCTCAGGACCTGGCCCAGTTTGACGAAGGTGGGGCCCAGTTCCTCCAGGGCCATCCGGAGCCGCTGAGGGGTCCCCAGGGGAGGCGAGCGCCGGAGCACACGGGAGACGAACGGGGGCGCCGAGACCAGATCCACCAGTTCGCCGAAACCGTGGCGGATAAGGACCTGGGCAATTTGCTGGAACCGTCGCAGGTGTCGGATGCCCCGGACAGGCAAAAGCGCCATGGACGGTTTCCCTTCCCCACCCCTCCCCAGCCCCGCCGGGCCGCCAGCCGGAGGGGCGCGGGCATCCTTACTTCCCCGCCAGTTCCCGCAGGCGGGGAAGGATCGCCCGGGCCGCCACCTCTCCGGCGGCGATGATCTCGGCGGCCCGGCCCAGGCCCGTGAGGACGGTAACCCCGGGGGGAAGGACAGGGCGGATCAGCAGGTCCGGCCGAGCGTCCTCCAGGTTCCGCAGATTGGCCTCCCGCATCATCACCGCAACGGACCGCCAGAGGACGTCCACCATCTCCGCCAGGCTATCGGGGATGAAGGGGCGACGCCGGAGTTCCACCCGCAAGGAGGCAATGGTCCCCTCGTCGGTGGAAATGTCCACCGCGACGACCCGCTCGGCGCCCATCTGGCGCGCCGCGTCGGCGGGAAGGTTGTCCACCAGTCCTCCGTCCACCAGCAGTTGGCCATCCCTCTCCACGGGGCTCAGCAGGCCGGGTAGGGCGATGGTCGCCCGGACCGCGTCGGCCACGCGGCCTTCCCGAAGGATAACCTTCTGGCCCGTGTTCAGGTCTACGGCAACCACGGCCAGCGGGATGGACAACTGGTCAAAGGTGACGTCCCCCAGAAGGGACTCCAGGTATTCGCTGACCTTCTGGCCGGAGAGGAGGCCACGAAAGGGGAGGCTCCGGTTGAGGAAGGGGAGGATCCGGCGGGGGTTGGCCATCCGCAGGGCCTCCGCCTCCATTTCCTGGGGAGAGATCCCTGCGGCGAAGAGCGCGCCGATGAGGCCCCCTGCGCTGGTCCCGGCGACACAGGAGATGGGGATGCCCGCTTCCGTCAGGACCTTGAGGACGCCGATGTGGGCCAGGCCGCGCACCCCGCCGCCGCTGAGCGCCAGCCCGATCCGCGGCGGCTTTCGCTCCCGGAACCGGGCGACGAGGCTCCGGACGTCCACTACTCCTCCCCTTCCGGTTCCGGCTTCAGGGCCTGGGAGACCTTCTCCAGCCGTCGGGTCAGTTCGTCCACCTTCTTGCGGAGTTCCTCCACGTCCTGGCGGGAGGCAGGAGCCCAGCGTTCTATCTCCTGGCGGATCATCCGGTGCAGGGCCTCCCGTTCCTCCTCGCCCCGGGCGATGATGCGCTCCACGACCCTCGGGGCCTCCTCGGCGCGGACCTCGCCTTCTTCCACCAGTTTGTCCACGAACTGGGTCACCTTCTCACGGGTCAACGTCAGCAGGCCCAGGCCAAAGAGAACGGTTCGCTCCAGCAATCGGGTCACCATAGGCACCTCCTGACACCGGTGGCGGCTTGCCCGTAGCGCAAGATTTACCTTGTATCTTGCGTGTCTCGCTGAATTTTGCGCTACAAACCAAAGCCCAGGGAGGGCAACCAGCAGGTCGCTCACCCATCAGGGCGACCAGCAGGTCGCCTTTATCGGGGGCGACCAGCAGGTCGCCCCTACAGTTGGCTGCCAGGGGGCCAGCCGCCTCCGCGCTGCCCTTAAGTTAGCACCCGTTGGGGAGGGGGATCGGGTAGAGAAACGCTGGCGGAGACGCTTTCGCCGCCTCTACCCCGGCAGGTCCTCTATCCCGTTCCCCTCGCGAACGTCCAGTTCCTTCAGCTCGCCGGTGACGGTAAAGATCACCCGTTCACAGATGTTGGTCACCCGGTCGGCCGCGCGTTCCAGGTTGTGGGCAGCCCAGAGGAGGTAGTTGGCCTGATCTATGTTCTTTGGATCGGCCATGATGTAGGTGACCAGTTCCCGGTAGACCTGGTTGTAGAGGGCGTCCACCTCGTCGTCATCGGCAGGG
>DAOUBO010000287.1:0-2455 GCA_034432695.1 Anaerolineae bacterium
CCGCCTCGGCGGGCCGCCGCCGCCCCATCGTCTCCGCCGCCGACAGAGAGGGCCGGGAATGTCGGAGGTCCCTATGGGCAAAAAACTGCGCGTGCTGATCGCTAAACCGGGACTGGACGGACACGACCGGGGCGCGAAAGTCGTCGCCCGCGCCCTGCGGGATGCCGGGATGGAGGTCATCTACACCGGCCTGCGCCAGACCCCGGAAATGATCGTGGAGGCCGCACTCCAGGAGGACGTGGATGCCGTCGGCCTCTCCATTCTCTCTGGCGCCCACATGACCCTGGTCCCCCGCGTCATAGAAGGGCTGCGAAAGGCCGGCCTGGACCATGTCAAGGTCTTCGTCGGCGGAATTATCCCCGACGAGGACGTGCCCGCGCTGAAGGAAGCGGGCGTGGAAGCCGTGTTCGGCCCCGGCACCTCCACCCACACCATCGTGGAGGCCTTCCGTCGGGCTCTGGGTGAGGAATGAGCCTGGAACTGGTCTCCGGAGTCCTGGCGGGGGACCGGCGGGCCCTGGCGCGTCTCATCTCACGGATTGAGGACGAGGAGCCCTCGGTCCAGGAAGCCCTCTCCGCTCTCCATCCCCATACCGGCCGCGCGCACGTCATCGGCGTGACCGGCGCGCCTGGCACCGGCAAGTCCACCCTGGTCAATGAACTGGCGAAGGGGTTCCGGAAGCGGGGGGAGACCGTCGGCATCGTCGCGGTGGACCCCACCAGTCCCTTCACCGGGGGTGCGCTGCTGGGCGACCGGGTCCGCATGCGGGACCTGGCGGGAGACCCCGGCATCTTCATCCGGAGCATGGCGACGCGGGGGAGTCTGGGAGGGCTCGCCCGCGCAACCGGCGACGTCGTCCGGGTCCTGGACGCGGCCGGCTTCTCCGTTATCCTGGTGGAGACGGTCGGGGTGGGGCAGGCGGAGGTAGACATCGCCCGCACCGCGCACACCACCGTCGTCGTGGAGGCGCCGGGCCTGGGGGACGACGTCCAGGCCCTCAAGGCCGGCCTGATGGAGATCGCCGACATCCTGGTGGTGAACAAGGCCGACCGCCCCGGCGCGGCCCAGACCGTCCGCGCGCTGGAGGTGGCCCTGGAATTGGGGTGGAACAACGCCGGTCTGTCCCGGGACCGCTGGCGCCCTCCCGTCCTCAAGACCGTCGCCGTGGACGGGACCGGCGTGGAGGCCGTCCTGGAGGCCATCGCGGCCCACCGGGCCTATCTCCAATCCAGCGGCCTCTGGGGCCACCGGGAGCGGGAGCGGGCCCGCGCCGACCTGATGCAGGCCCTGGAGCGGGACCTGATGGCCTGGGTGTGTGCGCGTGTGGGCGAGGAGGAACTGGAGCGCTGGGTGGAGCGCATCGCCCGGCGGGAGAGCGATGCCTATACCGCTGTTCAGGCCCTCCTGGGCCGCTGTCTGCCATGATGTACGAACAAGCGTCCTTCGGCCTGTTTGAGCGCGTCCCCTACACCGTTAGCCAGCTGGTAGCCCACATCCGGACGACGGTGGAGAGCGACCCCGCGCTGGTGGACGTCTGGGTGGAGGGGGAAGTCTCCAACTTCCGGCAGGTCGCCTCCGGCCACTGTTACTTCACCCTCAAGGACGCCGGCGCGGAACTCCGTTGCGTGATGTGGCGGGACCGGGCCCGGCTCCTGCGGGCCCTTCCGGTCAACGGCGATTCCGTCCTGGCCCACGGGCGGGTCAGCGTCTACGAGCAGCGGGGCGACCTTCAGTTGTACGTGGATGTCCTGGAGCCGGTGGGGGTGGGGTGGCTCTACCAGGAGTATGAGCGGCTCAGGGCCCGGCTGGAAGCGGAGGGACTCTTTGCTCCGGAGCACAAACGGCCGCTCCCCCGCTTCCCCCGCCGTATCGGTATCGTAACGTCCCCCGATGCGGCGGCGCTGCGGGACATCCTGAACATCCTCTCCCGGCGCTATCCCCTGGCGGAGGTGGTGCTGGCCCCCCCGCTGGTGCAGGGGGACGAAGCGCCGCCCCAGATCGTCGCGGCTCTCCGGGCCCTCAACGCGCGGGACGATATAGACGTGATTCTGCTGGCGCGGGGTGGCGGCTCGCTGGAGGAACTGTGGGCCTTCAACGACGAGCGGGTCGCGCGTGCGGTGGCCGCCTCCCGCATCCCTGTTGTCTGCGGCGTCGGCCACGAGACGGATTTCAGCCTGGCAGACTTCGCTGCCGACCGGCGGGCGCCAACGCCCTCCGCGGCGGCGGAGATCGCCACGCCGGACCGGGCCGAACTGTATCGGCAGGTGCAGGGCCTGAAGGCCCGGCTGACGGCGGCGATGGAGGCCGATCTGGCCCGGCGGCGGGGAAACCTTCGGGTCCTGGCCCGGGCGCTCCGGCATCTTTCGCCTCTCGCCCGGTTGCTCCAGGCCCGCCAGCAACTGGACGACCTGCTCGGCCGGGCCGACCGGGCGGTCGGGCGGCTGGTCTCCCTGCG
>DAOUBO010000288.1:0-2614 GCA_034432695.1 Anaerolineae bacterium
GAGAACTTGCCCTGGGGCCGGTTTGATGCTAAAATAACAAAAGGACCTTCCAGGCAGGGGGTGACAGGATGGGCCGAAAATCGCCCCGGATACAGAGAGGGCTGACGTTGGGCCGCCGGGTTCTCCGCCGACCCGTCTTGTGGTGGAACATCTGTGGGCTTTTCCTGTGGTGGCTGCTGGTCGTTTTGTTTGTGCTGCTGCTGTACGCCTTCTTATACTGGGGGTTGGCCCACCTTTCAGGGAACCCACTCCGTATTCAGAGCGTTGCAGATCACCTGCACAAAATGCTCTCCGAGGGAGAAGTGCTGGTTGCGGTGATCGCTGGCCTGGTCGGTCTCAGCGCCGAATGGCAACGCAGGTCTGCCGAGGAGATGGAAAAATCCCACGCCAGGCGCCGAGAAGAAGCGCTTCGGGAGTTAGAGCAACTGGGTGAAGCCCTTCGGCAGCGACGATACGGAGACGCTCTTGCTCTGTACTCCCTGTTTCGGGAACGGTGTCAAAGGGACGGCATCTGGGAGGACATTGGGATTTGGGAGAACGTCCGTTCTATCTGGGAACAAAGGGCTCCAAAGCCATTACAAACCTGGGCAGAACTGGTAGAGGGAAACCGGCAACCGGAGCCAACTTTGCCCGTCCTGGAAGCCCTGGCCTGGGGGCATCGCCTGGACCCGCGCAACTGGGAGGAAAAGGGCAGAGAACTCGTTGGGCAACTGGTGGCCCCCGACCATCTGGAAGCCCTGGTCCACCAGTTTGAGCAGGCGCCGGAGGCCCAAAGATCGTTGCTGCGCCTGGAAATCATCGGGGAGAGGCTGGAGGAACTGGAGAAATCCGCCGGGGAAGACCAGAAGCAATGTCTGGCAACGCTTCAGAACTGGCGGAGACGCCCTCCCCTTGGAATACCGCTCCCGTGGGAAAGCATCCGCCGTCCTTCGGACCCACCGGGATTCGTGGAGTGGCTCCAGCGATGGGGATTTCGGGAGAATCCCTTCGGTCCGGAGATCGCCGAGGTAGACCCTATCCTATCCAGCTACGGCTATTGGCCTCTTTTTCTGGAGCCCGTGCGCGGTTCCCGGCCCGCTATGGTCCTGGGCGCGCCCGGCTCCGGGCGAACCGCCGCTGCCCTCCTCCTCTACCAGAAATGCCTCACTCCGCCGGCAAGTCCTGAAGAAACCGGGGCTTTCCCGGTGTGGTTGGGCATGGGTTCCTGGCCCCGGAGCCCGGATGGCTGGCTGAAGAGGCTCGGGCAGGCCCTGGCGGAGGCGCTCCTTCAGGTCTGCGGGCGGGACCCCTATGCCCTGTTTGGCGCCCCGGAAACGGCTACTGCAATTGCTCATCTATTCGTCTGGTATTTCGGCCCGGTGGGTTCAACCGAAGCCCATCTCCGCCGACAGGGACTTAGGGGGGAGATGGTGGACTACGTCCTTTCTGAAATAGAAACGCATACAAGCCGCTTACCCGGAGAAAACCTGGATAACGGCATCCTATGGGACCTCATCTGCAAGGCGCGCCCGTTTAACCTGAAGTCCACGTACCTCATACTGGATATCCCAACATTCCTCCCCGCCGATGGAGACCCCCGCGTGAAGTCGCTTACCACCTTGATAGAGATGACGGGACTCCTGGCCCATCGGGGTGTTTATTTGAAATTGTTCCTCCCTGCTATGGTGAGTCATCCCCTCATAGCCTGCTGGCCACTGAAGCCCATCTTCATGGAATGGTCGGAGGAGGACCTGAGGGAGATGTTGCGGTTGCGGCTGATCTGGGCCAGCGAGGGGTATGTAGAAAGCCTCCAGACTGTCTGTACTGGCAACGATTATCCCCCCGACCCAGACACGTGGCTTGTCCGGTCGGCGGAAGGTTCGCCCCGCCGGCTGGTGGAACTGGGCAACGAGATGCTGCGCAAGGCCTGAGGAGAAGTCCCAAGGGGAGAAATCCCAAAGTGCGTGAACACACCTTGCTGGCCCGAGGTGGGCTGTCTTTGGCACCCTGCGCGTGGAGGAGGAGCCGTGGCTCGCGGACTGCTTCGTCCTGCCTGCCGAGTTTGAGGAGATGATCGCCGCGCGCTCCATCGTGGTCTTCGGCGCTCCCGGCGGGGGGAAATCCGCGCTCTGCCGGATGCTGGCGGCCCGAACCTTCTCCGACGTCCCCCTCCGTGCCTCGTCGTCCAATGGGGACTGCTGCTTCACTCAACGTTTGCGCCGGGAAAAGCCGCCCAGCCCTTTCAGGAGGGTATTCCACCGACCTAAAGGGGTGCATTATGAGCACACTTCCATCATATCATCCTTCGCTTTTTGTCAATCGCGAGGCGGATGTTCAGGTTGTCCACAAGAAAATCTCCAGAGTGTTAGAAAGAACCCCCGTTTTCTCCCCCCACACGGCCTTCCACGGCCCCCGGGGCTGCGGCAAATCCTGGTTGCTCCTGTACCTGAAAGAAGAGTTAGCCAGGGCTTTTGCGAACACCATCCTCATCTTCTTCTCGGCCCTGGACCCCGCCGACCCCCATCCGGCCGAAACCACCATCAGAGCAGCCAGCGCGGCCCTCGACCTTCGCCTCCCCCTGAGGGCCACACTGGACGAGATCAGTTTCTGGCTGACCCAACACTGCCGTCAGATC
>DAOUBO010000289.1:0-10121 GCA_034432695.1 Anaerolineae bacterium
GGAAGCCGCCGCACCCCCCCTTTCTACCCTCTCCCGCCGCCGCAGAATGTCACTGCGAGCGCAGCGAAGCAGGCGAGCGGGAAAAGGGAACAAGGGCAACTGCGAGCAGTTGCCCTGCTCCATACCAGGGGGCAAGGGGTGGGGTGAGGGCGACAACCCAACAGGCATACCCCGTGGATCCCCGCCCCCAAACCCGCGCCTGTCAAGGAGGCAGGCAGTTACCCTGTTTTATTATATCACTTCTCCCGTCAAAAAGCCATCCTTCTCCCCCACCAGGCGCGTGCGGGTAATGCGGTTGTGCAGGTTGGCCGGACAGGCCGTGACCACCTGGAGATAGTTGTCGGTCAGGCCGTGCCAGAGGCCGTCCCGCCGGCGGCGCTCCCAGAGGACCTCCATCTCCCGCCCGATGAACCGGCGCCGGAAGCGGGCCGCCAGGTCTTCGCCCAGACTCCGCATCCGGGCCGCCCGTTCCCGAAGGACAGGGGCGGGCACCTGCCCGTCCATGCGGGCGGCGGGAGTTCCCGGCCGGGGGGAAAAGGGGAACACATGCAGCCGGGCGAACTCCATCTGCTCCACAAAGGCCAGGCTCTCGGCGAACTCCCTCTCGTCCTCTCCTGGAAAGCCGACGATGATGTCGGTGGTAACGGCAAGGTCGGGGATCGCCGCGCGTGCGCCCTCCACCAGGCGCGCGTAGGCCGCAGCCGTCATCCGACGGCCCATCCGCCGCAGCGTCGCCTCACAGCCGGATTGCAGGGGCAGGTGGAGCTGGCGGCAGAGGCGCCGGTCGGACCAGAGGGAGATCAGGGCAGGGCCCACGTCCCACGGCTCTATGGAGGAGAGACGCAGACGGGGCAGCGGGGTGCGGGAGAGGATGGACTCTATCAGGCGAACGAGGCCATCCGTCATCCCCAGGTCCCGGCCATAGGCACCGATGTTGACTCCGGTGAGCACAACCTCCCGATAGCCCTCCTCCACCCGGTCGGCGATCTCGGCCACCACCTCTTCTGGCGGACGGCTGCGAACCGGGCCGCGCAGGACGTGGACGATGCAGTACGTGCAGGCGCTATCGCATCCATCCTGGATTTTGACAAAGGCGCGGGTGCGGGGCTTCACTTCCTCCCTACCGCCTTCGGAGGGAGGAGAGGAGGGGGCAGGGAAGATCCGCTCCGCCGCGTGCTCTTTCTCCTCGTTGGGGATGACCCAGGCCACGTTGGGAAGGGAGGCCAGTTCGTCGGGCCGGAGGGTGGCCGCGCAGCCCAGGACGGCGATGCGGGCCCGGGGGTTGGCCCGGGCCAGCGCCCGCAGCAGATGACGGGTCTTTCGCTCCGCCTCGGCGGTGACCGCACAGGTGTTCACCACGCAGACCTCCGCCAGCGCCGGGTCGTCCACCAGGGTGTGCCCCTGCGCGGCCAATCGGCGGGCCAGCGCCTCTATCTCGCTCTGGTTCAACCGACACCCTAAACTCTGCAGGAAAACCCGACTCATCGCCATCGGCGGACGCGGATCAACGCGGATCGTCGCACAAATTAGTGAAATTCGTGCCCTTCGTGGCTTCCGTAACATAGAAACGGCACCGTCTGAGGGCCGTCGGGGAGAACAGCGATGCGGGCGTCGGGGTTTTCCCGGAGCAACCGGGCCACCGTCTCCTCCACCGAACGGCAGGGGATGACGTGTGCCCGTCGCAGGTCTTCGTCGGTCAGGCCGTCCGCATAGACGTGGACGCGCGCTTTCTGCTGAATTTGCGCTTGAATCTGGGCCTCCCAACTATCCTGGCAGCGGAACCCGGGGGTCCAGACCCGCTTCAGCAAATCCTCCGGCGATGCGGCCTCCCAGAGAAGCCGCTTGTACTCCCCATGGTCCGGAATCCCGTCCCAGCACTTGGCCACGACGATGATGTCCCCGCCCGGCCGGACGATCTGAGCCGCGGCGGACATCCCTTTCACAGCCTGGTAGAGGTTGAGGTCCAGCGGATAGCCGCTGTTGGAGGTGATGACGATGTCCAAGGGTTCCGGGACCGGCCGGAGGGCGTGGCTCCGGACGAACGCGACGCCGGCCCGGTGGGCGGCCTCCATCTCCCCCGCGAAGACGCCGGTGACCTGCCGATCGCGGTTCAGCGCGGCGTTCAGGATGAACGTCGGGGCAGTGGCGCGGGCGACATCCCGCATCTCCTCCCAGATGGGATTGCCCTCGGTGACGGCCCAGGTGGCCTGGGGATGGGCGATCATCGGAGGGCCGTGGTTATCCAGAATGGCCTCAATGTCGGCGATGCCCGGCAGGACGGCTTTCGGCCCCCCGCTGAATCCGGCAAAGAAGTGGGGCTCTATGAAGCCAGTCAGGATTCGCACCGTCGCTTCCAGATAGACCTGGTTCACCCGCACCGTCCGGCCTGCCCGGTTCGTCGCCACGGGGACGAGGCAAGCCTCGTCCCACGCGTTGTGCTGAAGGATGCGATAACGGTCCACGACGGCATCGCCCAGCATCCGGCGCAACTCCGGCTCCGTCTGCGGGCGATGGGTGGCCAGCGCGTTGATCAGGACGATGCGATCGTCGGGAACCCCGGCCCGGGCCAGTTCCTCCAGCAGGACGGGCAGGACGCGGTCGTTGGGCATTGGGCGGGTAATGTCGCTGAAGACAACGGCAACGGTATCGGTTGGTCGGACCAGGTCCGCCAGCGGTGGGGAGCCGATGGGCGAACGCAGGGCCTCCCGGAGGGCGGCCGCTTCGTCGGGCAAACCCGGCACAAAGCGGGGCTCTATGATCGTGACCGGCACGTTGTCGGGAAGGCTGATCCACAGACCCTGCCTGCCGTAGGCCAGGTGGACGACGGGCATCTCAGTACGCTCCGATTTCCTCCAGACGTTCGTCGTCTATGCCGAAATAGTGGGCAATCTCATGGCGCAGGGTCCGCTCCACCAGCGCCCGCACCTCCTCCACCGTCCGGCAGCGCATCAGGATGGGCCTCCGGTAGAGCGTGATCTTATCGGGCAGGACGAGCATATAACTGGAGGTCCGGCGGGGAAGCGGAACACCGTGGTAGAAGCCGAGGAGGTCGGCCGGGGAGCGGACACCGGCGAGGCGCATCGTCCGCCGATCGGGCCAGTCCTCCACGACGATCTCCACGTTCTCCAGGCGGCTCCGGAAAGCCTCCGGAAGCCGATCCAGCGCTTCGGCGACCAGCTGGTCAAACTGGGCTTCGTCCATCACATCCCGAACGGCCACAGGGCAATGCCCCCGCGCAATTCAACCCGGTCTGTCCGGGCACCGGTGCCGGGGTATCGGCCGCGCGGGCGCTGAACCTCCAGCCCCAAGCCCGCACGGCAACAAGTCCGACGGATTTGGAACACCCCGGCGCAGGTCGGAGCAGCCTCGCAGTAATTATACCCGGCCTGGATGAAGGGACAAGGGGCCCCCGGGGCTATTCAGGTTGTCCACAGCCCTATCGCCGGCATGACCTGGGGGACCTGGCGCGCGCTGGCCCACGGGCAAGGCCCGGAAGAGCCGATCGGTGTCGGACGCCTTTCCGGTGCCTGGCACTCTGTTATCGCCGCGGCACCCACTTTACCGCGTCAAAGCCGACGCGCCGGGAAAGGTAGGGCTCAAAGGTCACATCCGCCAGGGAGACGTAGTCGTCTCGCGTGCCCCGGAACCGGTAGGTTCCCAGGGAGACCCACTGGTTGCTGTAGGCGGACTGGTTCACTACCCGGAGGGTGAAGCCGTCGGCATGGGAGACCCAGTAGCGGGCCCGGGTGGAGGTGGCGTTCTGGCCGGGGATGTAGACGAAGACCTCGTACCACCCGGCCCGCAGGCGGGGATACCAGCGGGCCCAGTTGTAGTTGGGCCGGATGCGGTCGTTGTTGTAGGTCCAGAGCATGCGGCCGTTGTACCCGGTGTAGGCCACCCGCCAGGAGGCGGCGTTGCCACCGGTCACGAAGCCTGCGTCGGTATCGTCCACGATGATAACCCCCGGCACCGGGGTGGGAGGTGTCGGAATAGTGCCGCCGTCAATCCTCTGCCAGGAGAGTCTGGCGACCGCATGCCCCGCCCGCTCGTAGTACTCCATCTTGACCGGGATGCTCCCGCCAGGCAGGTAGATGTCCCCCACATACGTGGTCTCCGGCTGTTCCCGCCAGGCGTCCAGGAGCAGATGGTTGTTGACCCAGAGGCGGCCGCCATCGTCCACCGTCATCGTGAAACGGTACATCCCGGCCGGCAGGTCCAGGTTGCGGGTCCAGCGGACGGAGAACTCATCCTCCCGGATGCCCGGCGCGGGGGAACCGAGACCCCAGTTGAAGTGGATACTGACATCGTTCCGGACCAGGACGGGGTCCCCCGAGAGGGTGGAGTTGTTGTAGTACTCCCCGCGCCAGTGGGTGATGGTCGGCGGGGCCACCTCCCAGGAGAACCGGATCACGGCGTGGCCGGTCCGCTCGTAGAACTCCACGATGAGGAGGTGGTGCCCGGCGCTGAGGGCCCGGTCCACGCTGACGGTCTGCACGGGATGGTCGTACCACTGGTTGATGATGAGCGCGCCGTCCAGCCAGACACGCACGCCGTCGTCGCTGGTGGCGGTGAAGCGGTAGGTGGTGGGGAAAGGCACGTCTATGTAGCGGGTCCAGCGGGCGGAGAAGTAGTCGGCGCTGACCTCCGGCGCCGGGGAGCCGAGGCCCCAGTCGTAGTCCAGGTTCGCCTCGGCCCGCCAGAGGACGGGGGTCCCTGCCAGGTCGGTGTTGTTCCAGTAGGCCGCCTGCCAGACCGGCTCGGTGTGCTGGGGGCCGGGGCCCTGGGCCAACGCCCCCGCAGTCACCAGCAAGGCTGTCAGAAGGCTCACCAGGAAACGGGTCCATTTCCGCATGACGTCCCTCCTTCGTGCGAACGCTCTATACCATCAGACGCCAGATGTCCGATGCCGGTTCCATGGGTTCATTTTAGACTCAAAAGAAATCCAGGGCATTTCACAGGAGTAACAGTTGTGTGACAGTTGTCCGATGTGTTGCCCAAAGCGCCCTGCCAGGAAATTGAAAGGCACCCGAAAGCCACAAAAGGTTGAGCGCATTCCAGAAGCGTGATATAATTGGGCTGGACAGACTTCAGATCAGCCGTTAGAACGTAAGCCGAGATTCCTTACCCTTTCCCGGAGGTAGTGCACGTGAGCGTTCGGGTTCGCTTTGCCCCCAGTCCGACGGGGGAGCCGCATATCGGCAACATCCGGACCGTCGTCTTCAACTGGCTCTTCGCCCGCAAGATGGGCGGCCAGTTCATCCTGCGCATTGAGGATACCGACCGTGAGCGGTACCGGCCGGAGACGATCCCCGTCATTATGGAAGGCCTTCGGTGGCTGGGGCTGGATTGGGATGAGGGCCCGGGCCTGGAAGAACTCCGGCGCGCCGGCGTGGAGAACGCCGAAGCCTACGCCGTCGGCGGCCCCTACGGGCCCTACATCCAGTCGGAGCGGCTGCCCCTCTACAAGCAGGTGGCGGAAGAACTGGTCGCGGCCGGCTGGGCCTACCGCTGCAACTGCACCCCGGAGCGGCTGGAGCGGGTCCGGCAGGAACAGCGGGCGCGCGGTCAGCCCCCGATGTACGACCGCCACTGCCGCTACCTCCCGCCCGACGCCATCTCCCCGGACGAACCCCACGTCATCCGCCTCAAGGTCCCCCTCACCGGCCGGACGACGTTCCACGACATCATCCGGGGCGAGGTCTCCTTTGAGAACGCTACCATTGACGACCAGGTCCTCCTCAAATCCGACGGGTTCCCGACGTACCACCTGGCCGTCGTGGTGGACGACCACTACATGAAGGTCACCCACGTCATCCGGGGGGACGACTGGGTCCCCAGCACGCCCAAGCACGTCCTGCTCTACCAGGCCCTGGGGTGGGAGATGCCGGCCTTCTGTCACGTCCCGCTGGTAACGATGCCCGGCGGCAAGAAACTGGCGAAGCGGGAGGGAGCGACGTCCATCACCGAGTTCCGGAGACAGGGGTATCTGGCGGAGGCGCTCCTGAACTTCCTGGCCCTCCTGGGCTGGGCGCCAGGCGAGGGGGAGACGCAGGAGATCTTCCGCCGGGAGGAACTGATAGAACGGTTTGACCTCTACCGGGTCAACCGGGCCCCCGCGTCTTTCTCCTACGAGAAACTGGACTGGATGAACGGCGTCTACATCCGCAGTCTCTCCCCGGACGACCTGCTGGAGCGGCTGCTCCCCTTCTGGCAGGAGGCCGGGCTGGTCCCGACGCCCTGCCCGCCCGAGACGCGCGCCGTCCTGCGCCGCATCGTCCCCCTCATCCAGGAGCGCATCAAGCACCTGACCGACGCGGTGGAGATGACGGACTTCTTCTTCATGGACATCGCGCCGCCGTCGGTGGACGACCTGCTGGCCCAGGGCCTGGACGCCGACCGGGCGCGGGAGGTCCTGCGCCGGGCGCGCCAGGTGCTGGCGGACGTGCCGGATTTCTCCGAGGAGGCCATAGAGCCGCCGCTGCGGGCGCTGGTGGAGGAACTGGGGCTGACCAACCGGCAGGTCTTTGGCCTTATCCGCATCGCCACCACCGGCAAGGCCGTCTCCCCGCCCCTCTTCGGGACGCTGAGCATCCTGGGCCGGGAGCGGGTCCTGGCCCGTCTGGAGGCCGCAGCGCGGCAACTGGAACAGAGGTGACAGTCACCTTGAAGGTGACAGAGGTGACAGTCACCTTGAAGGTGACTGTCACCTTATCCGGAGGTGAGACATGCCCGGCCCCTTCCCCGGAATGGACCCGTATCTGGAGGACCCGGCTCGCTGGCCGGATGTGCATCAGCGGCTGATCACCTATATCGCCGATACCCTTGGCCCCCACCTGCGCCCCCGCTACCACGCCCGCATCGGCGAGCGGGTCTACATCCTGGAGCCGCCGCAGACCTTCTACCCGGACATGACGATCATCCGCCGGCCGCTGGCGGTGCGGGAGCCCGCGCCAGCCTACGGCGCAGCCGTCGCGGAGGTGGAGACGGAGACGGAGGTGGAGGTGGACGTGCCGGTCCTGGTGACCCTGCCCCCGGTGGAGCACCGGGAGCCCTACCTGGAGATTGTCCACGCCGCCGGGGGAGAAGTGGTCACCGTCATTGAGGTGCTCAGTCCGGCCAACAAGACGCCGGGGGAGGGCCATCGCCTCTACCGCTACAAACAGCAGGAACTGCTGGAGACCCCGGTCCACCTGGTGGAGATAGACCTGCTCTCCACCGGCCTGCATACCGTGGCGCTCTCGGAGGAGGCCCGCGCCGAACTGCCCCCGCACCGATACCTCATCTGCGTCCGCCGGGGGCCGGAGCGACGCCGCTTTGAACTCTATCCGATCCCCCTGAGCAAACGGCTCCCCCGGATGCGCATCCCGCTGAAGGAGCCGGACCCGGACGTGGTGCTGGATGTGCAGGCCGTCCTGGACCGCTGCTACGACAACGGCGGCTACGCCGACCTGATAGACTACCGTCGTCCGCCGTCCGCGCCCCTCTCCCCCGAAGAGGCCGCCTGGGTGGACGGCCTGCTGCGCGGCAGGGGGCTGCGGTGAAAGGGAGAGGGCGCAGATAGACACAAGAAGTAAATGGAGAAAGATGATGACCAGGCAGCGAGAGACCCCGGAGCATTCTTTCCCGCGAATCGCTATAGAACCTATCCTCGCTTCGGATGGGCGAATCCCGAAGGCGGCGCAGCCCCGTTATACGGAGCCGATCTTCCTGAATTTCTACGTACTGGCGCAAGAGCATGGGGAGTTTAAGTCGGAGGAGGAACTCCAGGCATTTGTAGAGCAGTATATGCCGGTCGGGGAAAAGCCCCGCTTTCCGCCTCCCTCAAAGCCGTGGCACCAGGCCCAGGACCTGGCTTACCAGGGATGGAGTGAGAAGACGGCCAGGAAACGCCGGGCAGTCGCCGAGAAGGCCCTGCAGATTTCCCCCGATGCCCCGGATGCCTATCTGCTGCTGGCTCACGATGCCGCTACGTGGGAGGAAGCGGAAGCCCTGTGTGTCCAGGCTGTGGCCGCTGGCGAGCGGCTGATGGGCCCCAACTACCGGGAGGAGTTCGCGGGAGGGTTCTGGGATGTGGCCATTACCCGTCCTTATATGCGCGCTCGCTTCGCCCTGGGGTATTGTCTGTGGCAGCAGGGAAGGGCGGAAGAAGCCGCCTCCCACTTCCAGGAACTCCTTCGGCTGAACCCCAACGACAATCAGGGAGCCCGCTATGTCCTGATGGCGATCTGGCTGGAATCTCAGAAAGACCGGGAGGCTCGGGGCCTTATCAGCCAGTACGCCGGCGACGGCACCTGCTTCTGGGCTTATAGTCGGGCCCTTCTCGCTTTCCGGCAGTCCGGAAACAATCCAAAGGCCAGAAGGGCTCTGGAGAAAGCGCTGTTCACGAACCTGTTTGTGCCCTCTTACCTCCTGGGACTCCAGCGTCCGCCCCGCCAGAAAGATCCTTACATCGTGTGGGGAAGTCCCACCGAGGCTGTAGAGTTCCTGAGTTTATACGAAAAAGCCTGGAAGTCCACCCCCGGAGCCCTGGACTGGCTCCGGAGCATGTTCAGGCCCTGAGAGAACGGCGTTAAAACGGCGTCACTGCCTACTGGACTCTGGATAAACCGCCGGGATGTAAGCCGAAATTCATTTCGGCCTACAAGCCACCCATATACACCCGTATAGATGTAAGCCGAAATTCATTTCGGCCTGCGGGCCACCCATAGATGGGCATCGGCAAATGGATAAAGCCCACATATGGAGCATGGGGAAGGCGCTCTCCCTGGCCTTTTCAGTTTGTCCAAAGTCCAGTGCCTATCCCGACCGATTTACAGATAGCGTAGCGCAGGCTGTTCGCCTGCACGTGGACACCTGCTGGCCGCGCTGCAGGGGGTGAAGCCCGAGCAGACGAACAGCAGCGCGCCAGACCCCGGAACGCTCAGGGTGCGCCACGGAGCAGGAGGTGGTAATGAGTACAGCAGAGAAAATCATCCGCCGTTTCCCGGCGGGCCGGCGTCCGGACACCTCGCCGAACCCCTCTCACCCGCCGGAACGCCGTCCAGGGGGCCTGCGTTCTGGACGGGCTGCCGCCGCTCTGCTGGGCCTGCTGGCGGGTTTGCCGACCTTCATCTCCTTTCCTGGGCCATTCATTGCCCCGCGCCCGCCGGCCGTTGCCCCAACCCAACCCCCTGCGGAAAATGCGCCCTACAGGCTTTTTTGCGCCCAGTATCCGGGGTTTTGCGACGACGGCGTGGGGGTTCTGCTCAACCCGGCCGCCCTCCCTGACCATTATCAGCCCACGGAGGCTACGGTAGTTGTCCCCAACCCGGATGGCAAAGAGCAGGTCCTGCAACTTATTGATTTCCATCCCGCAGGCGATCAGCCCCACCTTCTGGGAGTCTATGATCCGGAAAACTCCAGTACCCTGACGCTGCTATCCCTGAAAAAAGAGCCCACCACCGGAGTCGTCTACGGCTTTGAAAACGGCGTGGCAACTTTTGTCTACAACCCCGATAACCCCGGTGGGGCAGAACTCTATCGCCGTGGCCACTGGAATCAAATTCCTCCAGAGGCGGGCGATCAAAACCTTTCTCCCCTTCTTCAGCAGCTTCCTGACAAAACCCCGTTCTTAAACTACAACGAGGATATCCCCTTTGCCGTTGAGGGGCTCAATGCAGAAAACACCACTGAGGAAGTATCCAGCGCGGTCTTTGCCGGAGCAGGCTTTTTGTCAGAAAAAGAAAAAGAGGCATATCTGAAAACCTTTTTCCAGAATCACTCCCTTGTTCTTTTGAAGGTTAGAAAGCCCAACAATCTTGGTTATCTTCACCTTCCGGTGGTTATCCCCAACACAACCGACGTTGATCCGATTGCCCTCTCTCAAGCCGTGACCCAGCGGATTCCCGAAGCGAAGATCAGGAATTTGGGTTACGGGCTCAATAAAAATGCGGGGGAGCAAATCAAGTTTGTCTATATGAGAAACGATAGAATCTATGCCGCCAGCACCACGGGGGAACTATACGATATTACCGGTACTCTGGCGCGAAAAATCACGCCGCCAACCCTTGCCCTTCGGTCCTCGTTTGGGTTCTTTGTGGACAAAAATGGAAAAGTTGTGGCCACCGACCGGTGGGGCTTTT
>DAOUBO010000290.1:0-10488 GCA_034432695.1 Anaerolineae bacterium
CTGCTGCGACGCCCGCCACAATCCCTGCGCCGACCGCCTCTCCCGACCCCGCGACGAAGGGGGCTACAGCGCCCAGAAGCGCTACAACCATGAGCATATCCAGCACCCGCTCCACAACGACGGTGGAGAGGGCGGCGGCAATGGAGACCTCTCCGGTCCGTCCGATGACGACGGCGCGGGCCGGGTCGCCCAGGCGGAAGGGGAGGACGTTGCTCACCAGATAGCCGATGCTGGTGACCCAGAAGGAGCGGGCAAGGGAAGCCCGAGCGCCCAGGAGCAGGCGCCAGCGAAGGGCGCGCGCCAGGAGGTAGGCGATCGTAAGGGCCGCGGCGGGGAGCAGATACCGGTAGTCGGCGCGGGCCAGCGCGCTCACGACCTCTTTCAGGTCAATTCCGGCCAGGGTCAGGGCCAGCGCGATGGCGCTGATCCCCAGTCCGAGGATCGTCTGCCAGCGTCGGGTCATCGGGATGGCGGGCGCTACCCTTTCACCCACGCGGCCCGGCGGGGCAGGTGGGGACATCCCTCGCACCGGGCCAGCGCATACGCCTTCAGGTCGGGCGGCTGGCGCTCTGCATAGCCGGAAGGGCAAAGGGAGCAGGGATGGACCACCCTCCGGGCCGCCGCGGCGGGATCGGCCCGCAGTTCCTCCAGCGTGGTCAGGAGGTTCTGCGGGCTGGAGGTCCCGATGCGGAACCGGTCCGGCGTTCGGAGTTCCGGCTCCCGTGCGCCGGCGAAGAGGAGCCGAAGGACGTCGGTAGCCTCCCGGATGCCCCCCGCGGCTTTGACCCCCATCCCCGGTCCGACGGCCTCCCGCATCCGGCGGATGTGCTCCGGCGTGGCCCCGAAGGTCTCCATCCCGGTGGAGTTCTTCACGAAGGGGGCGCCGGCCTCCTGCGCCAGGCGGCAGGCCAGGTCTATCTCCTCGTCCCGGAGTTCCGAGGAACGGATGATGACCTTGACGGCCTCGCCGTCGGCGGCCTCCACCACCGCGGCGATCTCCCGGCGGGTGTATTCGGGGTCATCCCGAAACCGCCCGACGTTGATGACCATATCCAGTTCCACCCAGCCTGGCCCCTCCCCGCGCAGGGCCCGGCTCTGTCGGACGACCTCCGCGGCCTGATGGGCCTTCATGGCGATGGTGGACTTGCCCAGGGGAAAGTCCACCACGTAGCACTCTTTGACCCCGGTCCCCGCCAGCAGGCGCGGGAGGAGGTCCACCTCCACCGGATTCACACAGACGGAGGCGCAGCGATGCCGGACCGCTGTCTCCGCGAGCGCGCGAATTTTCTCCCCGCGCGTGTCGGCCTTCAGGTCCGTCGCGTCTATCAGAGCGGCCAGCCGCTCCGGGGTCAGCCAGCGGATGATTTCTTCCAGCGCGTCGGGCGGAAAATCCACCAGGGGCGGACGGGGTTTGCTTTCCATGTTCACTCCACGTTCAGGGAAGGGTACGAATAGTGGGGAATCAGGCCCCAGTACTGGGGCGGCCAGTAGCAGAGCCACGCTTTGCCGATGATGTTTTTGCGGGGGAGCGGGCCCCAGGAGTGGGAATCGCTGGAGTTGGCCCGGTTGTCCCCCAGGACGAAATATTCATCCGGCCCCAGCGTCCAGGAGCCGCTGTAGGGGATGGGGGAATGCAGATAGGGCTCTTCCAGCCGGTATCCGTTGATCCAGACCGCGCCGTCCCGGATTTCCACATGTTCGCCGGGCAGGCCGACGATGCGCTTGATGTAGTCCTCTTTCCCGCCGTTGGGGGAGACGAAAACCACGATATCCCCTCGCCGGGGCTCCCCAAAGAGGTAACTGATTTTGCTGACGATCAGGTACTGGCCGTTGTGGAGGGAGGGCTCCATACTGGAGCCCCGAACGTAAAAGCGACCGGTCAGCGCGTTGATGATCAGGTAGACGAGCAGAACCAGGAGCAGGGTTTCCAGCGTCTCCCGAAGCAGGCGCCGACCGGCCGAGGGATCGGCCGGCGAAGGTGCAGTTGGCGCCTCGGACAAGCCTTCAGGGCTTCCTGCGTGAATGAGGCCCGGTTCCAAAGCGTTTTTCCTCCTCCCTCTGGGCTGTGTTCATTATAGCCCAGAACCCGTAGCCTGCAACTGAAGAACAGGCCGAGAGGGGTTCTGAACCAGATATGGGCCGTGGTGGAGACCATTCTCAGCGGCCAACTCCCCATCGTGCTTGACAATTCGGCGTATCGGGATATGATTTTTCCGATGTGTTCATCCTGCTCACGTATATGGGCCTGGTGGACGAGCAGAACCGGGTGAACTTCTACGACGGCATGGTCCGGCTGGTGAACCTGGAGGGCTGGGAGAGAGATGCTCTACATGGCGGAGCGGCTGCTGGAACTGGCCACCGACCCGGAGATCACCAGCCCGCACGTTCGCAACATCCCCACGGCGACGCCGGACGAACGCGGATTTTCCTTGTGCGACGTTGTGAGACTCCCCCAGCCTCTCTATAGGGAAAGGAGGGGGCAAGATGGGTTCCTCCGGGACGTCATCCCGTCCCACCTGCAGCAGGCCCGCGGATCAGAGCGGTAACCCGCGATGTTCAACCCGTCTGAACAGGAGGTCCTTCATGCAGATCGCCGGTATTGAATTCCCCGATGACCTCTACTACGACAAGCAGCACAACTGGGCCCGGGTGGAGGGCAACGCCATCGTCCAGGGCCTGACCGATTTCGGTCAGCGCATCGCCAAGGAGATCGTCTACGTGGAAATCCCCCCGGTGGGGAAGGCCGTGACCCAGGGCCAGACCTTCATGTCCATGGAGTCCGGCAAGTGGGTGGGTCGCATCCCCGCGCTCGTCAGCGGCAAGATTGTCGCCGTCAACGAGGAACTGGAGTTTGAGCCCACCCTCATCAACCAGTCCCCCTTTGACCAGGGCTGGCTGGTCAGGATTGAGATGTCCGACCCGGCGGAACTGAACAACCTCTTCCGGGTGGACTCCCCTGAATTCCGCGCCTTCATTGAGGAAGAGGCGGCAAAGTATAAGGACCTTCTGGGTTAGTCCGGGGCGCCGCGGATCGTACTCCCGGAAGTGGTGCCAGCGCCTGGGACGCTGGCGCGGGGCGCCGCCTGCTTTGAGCGAGCGTCCGCGCGGGCTGCTGGGCCTGTGTTTGCGGGCCAACAGCCCGCGCTATGAGGCTCTACAGCGCAGGCCGGGTTGTATGCAGGCCCGTGTAGCGCAGGCCGCCAGGCCTGTACCCTAACAGTAAGCCACGGGCGCCTGTTTGTAGTATGCCACGGAGCAAAGCGAAGTGGCGCCTGTTTGTAGTATGCCACGGAGCAAAGCGAGTGGCGCTTGTTTGTAGTGCGCCACGGAGCAAGGCGGAGTGGCGCTTGTTTGTAGTGCGCCACGGAGCAAAGCGAAGTGGCGCTTTATGTGCCACGAAGCGAGGCGGAGTGGCATTCGCATTCTACGGAGGTGCTTTGTGAACGTTGAAACCCTCTTCTGGGTGGTCCATCTCCCCCTCATGCTCCTCTTCCTGATCGGCCTGGTGGACGTTGTGGGCATCTGGCTCCAGGGACGAGTGGAAGGGGTCGGCACTGCCTCCGCCGGGCGGAAGTTCGTCATCTTGCTGGGCAGGGCCCTGCGGGCGATCTTCAGCCGACGGCTCCCCGTTATCCTGAAGGCCTTTATCACCGAAGCATGGTTCAACCGCCGCCTCTGGCGAACCAGCCGCTGGCGGTGGGCCAGCCACTTCCTCCTGCTGAACGGGGTTCTCCTGCTGATGACCCTCTCTGGCCTGGCCGCCCTCTCGGAGAAGGTGCTCTACCATTTGTTCCACCTGGGACATATTCCCTGGATTGCGATGTGGTACACCGCCGACCACCCGGTCACGGCCCTCCTGAACGAGATCGGCGGCACGATGATGACCGTGGGCCTGCTCTTCTACATCGTCCGCCGCTACCTGGCCCGACCGGCCCAGCTCCGGACCGGCGCTATGGACACCTGGATGGTGGTGGGGCTGGGGCTGATTCTGCTCACCGGCTGGGTTGCCGAGATGGTCCGCCTGAACGCCGGATACGATGGGCCCACTCCCTATCTGGCCTTCATCGGCTATCCCCTCTCCCGCCTGGTCTCTGGCTGGAGCCTCCCCTGGGAACATCTCTCTGAATGGCTGTTCCTGGGCCATGGTCTGTTAACGTCCGTCGTCATCGTCACCGTGCCCTACTCCAAGTTTCTGCACGCCGTCGCGACGGCTCTGATGGCCACGGTGGACGGGGTCCAGCAAGAAACCACGCTGGCGCAAGGAGGAACTGCCCATGTCCCGGCCTGACTTGTCCCTCTACACCTTCCAGCAACTGATGGCTCTGGACGCCTGTACCCGCTGCGGGGAGTGCGTCCGGTGGTGCCCCACCTATACCGAGAAGCCGGACCTGGATGCCATCACGCCGCTGCGCAAGATTGAGGCGGTGCGGCGGTTCATCCGGGGCCAGTACGGGCTTCTGGCCCGGCTCTTCGGCCCCCGCCCGCCCAGGCCGGAGGCGCTCCAGGCCCACTCGGCCGGCACGTACGACTGCACCCTCTGCGGCCGCTGTGCCGTCGTCTGCCCGGCCCACATCCAGACCCGCGAACTCTGGATCGCCATGCGCCAGGACCTGGTCCGGCAGGGCGCCTACCCGGCGATTTTTGACCGTCTTCGGGAGACCTTCCTGAGCAGCCATAACATCTCCGGGGACGACAACGCCAGCCGGCTCATCTGGAGCCAGAACCTGTCCGAAATCCCGGAGGGAGTTGGCAGGAAGACGCGGGCCGAAGTGGTCTATTTTGTGGGGTGCGTCGCATCGTTCTACCCCCAGTCCTACTCCATCCCGCAGAACACGGTGCAGGTGCTGGAGAAGGCCGGGGTGGACTACCTGACGCTGGGCGGGGAGGAGTGGTGCTGTGGCTTCCCGCTGGTCATCGCCGGGATGGGCGACGCGGCGGTGGAGACGATGCGCCACAACGTGGAGGCGGTCCGCCGGACGGGGGCGCGGCGGCTGGTCGCGGCCTGCCCGTCCTGCTACCATACCTGGAAACACGATTACCCCCGCGTCCTGGGCGAGCCGCTGGGCTTTGAGGTCCTGCACCTGACGGAACTGCTGGCGGAACTGCTGGCCGAGGGGCGCATCCCGCTGCGGCCGCTGGAGGAGACGGTCACCTACCACGACCCCTGCGACCTGGGGCGGACCAGTGGGGTGTACGAGGCGCCCCGGGAGGTCATCCGGGCGGTCCCCGGGGTGACGCTGGTGGAGATGGAGCATCACCACCAGTACTCCCTTTGCTGCGGGGGCGGCGGGGACGTGGAGATGGCGGATAAGGACCTGGTTGCGGCGGTAGCGAAGCGGCGGATCGGCGAGGTGCAGGCCACGGGGGCGAAGATTCTGCTCTCTGCCTGCCAGCAGTGCAAGCGGACGCTGGCGGGCACGGCCCGGCAGGAGAAACTGCGCATCCGGGTGCTGGACGTGGTGGAACTGGTGGCGCAGCAGATGGCGTAGCGGGGAGGGCGGTGGCCCGCTTTGCGGGCCGCCGCCCTGTAAGTGACCATCTGGCTATCGGACACTTTTCTTCCAACGTCCCAGGCACCTTCAGAAGTGCCTGGCATGTCCGTACGTTTATATTCGTGCAATTCGTGAAATTCGTGGCCTCTCATACTTTTGGCGCCCCGGAGGCGGCCGGGCCTCAGGAGAGGGACTGCGGCAGAACAGCCGATGGTGAGTGTAAACGCAAGGAGGCCGGAATGGAAGAGCGGGCATTCCAGAGACGGGAATCACTATTATGGCGGATCAGCGAGGACTGGTGGGCGGTCATCCTGGCGCTTCTGCTTATCGCTCTTGTCCTTTCGGGCGTTTTGAGCCCGGTGCCCTGGTAGCCGGGGGATGAGTTTCCTCCGCGGCAACTGCCTACCTCACCTCTCCCCCCAGCCCCCCTATAACTGGTGAAAGGGCCAGGGCAAGTGCCTGATCCATACTGCATATGTGGGCTTTATCCATTTGCCGATGCCCATATATATGGTGGCCCGCAGGCCGAAATGAATTTTACATCCCGGCGGTATATTCAGAGGCCGGAATGATTTCGGCTTCAGAGGCCGAAATGAGTTTCGGCTTACATCCTGGCGGTATATTCAGAGGCCGAAATGAGTTTCGGCTTACATCCTGGCGGTGTATCCAGAGGCCGAAATGATTTCGGCTTACAGCCTGGCGGTGTATCCAGAGGCCAGTTCTCAACCCAGGGGGAAACTATGGAGGAAAGGATTCCTGAACAATCGGGGCGCTGGAAGAGGGTCCTTTGGGGAGCGGCTTCGGCGGTGATGCTGGTGCTTCTTGCTCTGGCGGCAAACCGTCTGGCGGCTGTGAGCCCGAAGGCGCTGGAGTATCCGCTCTGGGCCGCCGTGCTGGGCCTGCTGGCAAACGGAGTCGCCAGCGGGCTGAAGGTCAAGGACAAACTGGGCACGGTCGTCCGGACGGAACTTTTCCTGAAGGTGGGCCTGGTGCTGCTGGGGGCCAGCGTGAACATCACGGAGGTGCTCAGTGTGGGCGTCCGGGGGCTGGTCCAGGCCCTGGTGCTGGTTACCGCCGTCTTTTTCTTTACATGGTGGCTGGGCGCGGCCCTGCAGTTGGAGAAGAAACTGCGCGCGGTGATGTGCGCCGCCGTCTCCATCTGCGGCGTCTCCGCGGCCATCGCCGCCGCCGGGTCCATCCTGGCGAAAAAGGAACATCTGGCCTACGTTACCGCGCTGGTCATCGTGACCGCGCTGCCGCTGATGGTGCTGATGCCCTGGATCGCGGCCATTGCCGGGATGCCTGCCGGGTGGGCCGGGGCCTGGTTCGGGGGAAATATAGACACTACCGCCGCGGTCGTCGGCGCGGGAGCCATCTACGGCGAGGAGGCCGTCCAGGTCGCCTCCATCGTCAAGATGGCCCAGAACGCCCTCATCGGCGTGGTGGCCTTCCTGCTGGCCCTCTACTGGGTCGCGCGGGAGGAGCGGGCTGGGAGTGCGCGCCCCGGCGTGCGGGTGCTCTGGGACCGCTTCCCCAAGTTCGTCCTGGGCTTTATGCTGGTCTCGGTCCTGACATCCGTCGGGGCCTTCACAAAGGCCCAGGTCAAGGACATCACCGCGCTGCGCCACTGGACCTTTACCCTGGCCTTCATTGGCATTGGCTGGGATCTGGCTTTCGGCGAATTCCGGAAAATCGGCTTGCGCCCGCTGGCTGTTTATCTGGCCGCCACCCTCTTCAATACTGGCCTGGCACTGGGAGTCTCCTGGGTGCTATTTGGGAGGTAGATGAGCATTCAACCCACATTCCGCACCCCAAGAGAGCCGACTCCCGATATACGGTGGTTAATACTAAAGCCGCACCTGGCCTTCCAGTGGGGTCACAACCCCATCTGGAGGATCGTTCAGAGCATCCGGAGCAGGGGCCTGGCCCCCGAAAACTTGCCTCCGTGGGGAACGGGGAGGCTCTGTTCAACTATCTGCGGTTGTAGTATTAAGCCGCAATACGGTCGGGCTCTGACGCGAAGCCCTGCGGGCTATGATGAATTGCCCAATGCTACAAGCATTGCTCTCGATGCCTCTGCGGTGAGTTTTTGCGGTGAAGTCAATTTGGAGAATCATCAAATCCGCGTGCGAGGTCCTGGAAGGGTTGTCCCACCGGGCCCGAACTTCGGGAGCGGCGGCTTGACGGTTGGGGATATGGGGATAGAATTTCCAACCTGGGGACGGACGCGTGGGGTGCGACGGATTCGGCTGGACCGGTTACTGGTAGAGCGAGGGCTGGTGGAGAGCCGCGCGGAGGCGCAGCGGCTGATCCGCGCGGGCGAGGTGCGCGTTGCCGACCGGGTGGTAGACCAGCCCGGCACGCTGGTGGCCCCCGATGCTCCGATCGCGCTGGCCGCACGGCCGCGCTTTGTCAGCCGGGGCGGGGAGAAACTGGAGGCCGCACTGGTGGGGTTTGGCATAGATGTGCGGGGATGGGTCGCCGCGGACGTGGGTGCCTCTACGGGGGGGTTCACCGATTGTCTCCTCCAGCGCGGCGCCGCCCGCGTCTACGCAATAGACGTGGGGTACGGGCAACTGGATTGGCGGCTGCGCAACGACCCGCGAGTGGTCGTGATGGAGCGGACCAACGCCCGCTACCTGGAGCGGCTCCCGGAGGCAGTCCATCTGGTCACCATAGACGTCTCGTTCATCTCTCTCCGGCTGATTCTCCCCCGCGCGGCAGGGTGGCTATGTCCCGGCGGCCAGATTTTGGCCCTGATCAAGCCCCAGTTTGAGGCCGGGCGGCGGGATGTGGGAAAAGGCGGGGTCGTTCGGGACCCGGCCGTCCATCGGCGAGTGTTGATGGAAGTCACACAGGCGGCGGACGCACTGGGCCTGCGGCTGCGCGGGCTGATGGTCTCCCCGTTGCGGGGTCCGGCGGGAAACCGGGAGTTCCTGGGATGGTGGGAGGCATCCTGCTGATCTCGGACGACTGGCGGACGCGAGCGTTCCTGCTGGCGGAACTCCAGGAGGCGGGGTACGAGGTTGTCGCGCTGCCGTCGGTAGACGTCGCACTGAGCGCGCTCGCTTCCGGCCGCCTGATGCCCGACCTGGTTCTCCTGGACACGCAGGGAGCGGTGACCCGAAGCCACGTGGAGCAGGTGCTGTATCTGCTGGGGACGGAGGTCCCCCTCGTGCTGATCGTTGGAGCCTATGGGGCCCGGACTTTCGCCCCGTTGCGGGAAAAGGTCGCGGCTTTCCTGACCCGTCCGCTCAGGGTCGGGGAGGTGGTGCACCGGATTCGGTGCATCCGGGGGGAAGAGGCGCGGAGGGCCACAAATTCAGCCTGAAGGAGGAAACACGATGGCCGATTCGTTGAGTCCGTCCGATGAGCGCACCTGGGCCATGTTGGCCCATTTGAGCATTCTGCTCAACCTGGTCTCCGGGATCCTCGGCCCGGTGGCGGCGCTGCTGATTTACCTGTTCCTGAAGGATCGCTCCCGCTATGTTGCTTATCAGAGCCTCCAGGCCCTTCTGTTTCAGCTGATTTTCTGGGTGGGAGGCAGCGCGCTGGCCGCGCTGGTCTGGGCCATCAGCATCGCTCTGACGACTCTTATCGTCGGGGTTTTCTGCATGCCCGTCGGCGCGCTGTTGAGCCTGGTCCCCATCGGGGCCATCGTCTACGGGATCGTCGGCGGCGTGCAGTGTAGTCAGGGGCAGGATTTCCGATACTGGCTGGTCGGGGACTGGGTGCGCGGCATGCTGACCGGGTAGCGCGTCTCTATGCCCTGTGGCATGCCACCCAGTGTCCGCCCCCAGCGTCCCGCCAGGCTGGCTCCTCATCCGGACACCCTGCCGCCATCGGGCAGCGCGTCCGGAACCGGCAGCCCTGGGGCGGGTTGACCGGGCTTGGGACATCCCCTTCCAGGATGATGCGCCTGCGGGTCCGCTCTACCTTCGGGTCGGGCACGGGCACCGCCGAGAGCAGCGCCTGGGTGTAGGGATGGATGGGGTGGTCGTATAACTCGTCCTTTGGCGCCAGTTCCACGATCTTCCCCAGGTACATCACCGCCACCCGGTCGCAGATATGGCGCACCATGCTCAGATCGTGAGCGATGAAGAGATACGTCAGCCCCAACTGGTCCTGGAGGTCCTCCAGCAGGTTCACGATCTGGGCCTGGATGGAGACGTCCAGCGCGGAGATAGGCTCATCGCAGACGATAAACTCCGGGTTGGAGGCCAGTGCGCGGGCGATGCCGATGCGCTGTCGCTGGCCGCCGGAGAACTCGTGGGGGTAGCGGTTGATGAACCGCGGGTTCAGTTGGACCAGGCGGAGCAATTCCTGTACGCGCTCCATCTCTTCCTGTCGGGAGGAGACCAGCCGGTGGACCCGCAACGGTTCGCCGATGATGCGGGCCAGCGTCATCCGGGGGTTCAGGGACGCAAAGGGGTCCTGGAAAATCATCTGCATTCGGCGCCGCATCGGGCGCAGTTGTTTCTCTTTCAGGGCCGTCAGGTCTACCCCGTCAAAGAGCACCCGCCCTCCGGTGGGCCGGTAGAGGAGCAGGATGGTTCGGCCTGCCGTTGTCTTGCCGCATCCGCTTTCTCCCACCAGCCCCAGGGTCTCTCCCCGGTAGATATCAAACGTGATACCGTCTACCGCTTTGACCGCCCCCACCTGCCGCTGGATGAGGATGCCCCGGGTGATGGGGAAGTGTTTCTTCAGGTTCTCTACCCGGACCAGGATGTTGTCGTTCATCGCTCCCTTCCGGTCCGCACGTCTATCCAGCAGGCCACCTCATGCCCCTCTCCCACGGGCTGGAGGGAGGGGTTCTCCGCCAGGCATCGCTCCTGCCGGTAGGTGCACCGGGGGACGAAGGGGCATCCCGGCGGCAACCGCAGCAGGTCTGGCGGGAGTCCGGGGATCGCGGCCAGCCGCTCCCGGCTGCTTCGGTCCCCCCGCGGGAGGGGGCGCAGCAGGGCCAGAGGGGAGGGGGGGCGCGGGGCGGCGGTGA
>DAOUBO010000291.1:0-5097 GCA_034432695.1 Anaerolineae bacterium
CACAGACCCGGCACCGCCAGACGGGGAGGGGGAGTTCGGCGGCGGAGATGGCGGGGGCCCGGGCCGGGCGCTCCTGAGGCCGCTGCCCCTCCGGCGGGCGCCGCTCCGGGATGGACTGCAGCGGCCGCTCCCCCCGCAGGACCTCCTCGGAGACGTAGAGGCCGCAGTAGCAGGCTCCCCACTCCAGCAGGTCGGCGTCCCGGTAGTCGCAGGGGCAGATGATGTCCAGGTCCTTCTGCTTGTCGCCCGTCGCCAGGCGGCAGGGGCAGGCCCAGTAGCCGTAGCGGGCCTCGTTGATCAGCAGGCTCTCCACCAGCCCCAGGGTGAACTCTTTGTCGGGGTTGAGATGGTAGCCGGAGGCCTCCGCCTCCTCGTACAGTTTCTGATAGAGGGCCTCCACTTTCTCGCGCGGGATCTCGCTCATAGCCCCAGTGCCTCCTGAATCTCTTCGGGACGGTAGCCGATGATGGCGCGGCGCCCGTCTATGACCAGGGTGGGGGAGGAGACGGAGGGGTTCCAGCGCCGCACCTGCTCCACCGCCGCCTCCCGCTCCGCACCCTGCAGCAGGTCCACGTAGACGACCTCAAAGGCCACGTCTCTGGACTCCAGGAACTGGCGCGTCCGCCTGCACCAGATGCAGGTGGAGAGAGCGTAGAACAGGACGTGGTGTTCGTTGTGCGAGCCGGGAACGCTGTCTCTGGCTTTCATACGTCTGACCCCCCCTTGTGCACAACCTGTCCGCTGGAAGCGAGGCCTGCCCCCTACCGCGTTCGGCCCAACTGGGGGTCAATATTGCCGGGGCCACCGCACTCAGGGGTGTAGCAGGTCACGTCAATGAACGCGCACTTCTCGTGGCAACTCGGGCACTGCTCCGGCGGCTGCGCGGCCTGCAGGGTATAGCCGCAGTTGGAGCACTTCCACCAGACCTTCGGTTCGTCCATTTCTCTCCTTTCAGGATGCAGGATGCAGGATGCGGGATGCAGATGCAGGATGCAGGATGCTGGATGCAGAATGCTGGATGCGGGATGCAGGATGCGGGATGCAGATGCAGGATGCTGGATGCAGAATGCTGGATGCTGGATGGAATAGGGAGGCTTCCTGCTTCCTGCTTCCTGCTCCTTGCTTCCTGCCTCTTGCTTCTTGCTTCTTGCTTCCTGCTTCTTGCTTCCTGCCTCTTGCTTCTTGCTTCCTGCTTCTTGCTTCAGATGAACAGCGTAATCTGCGATCCTCGCGCCTCCTGGATGTAGGTGCCGACGGCGCCGTAGGCGTCAATCCAATCTTCCCGCAGGTCCTCCCGGCGGATGCCCATAATCTCCATCGTCATCTCGCAGGCGATGACTTTGCCGCCCAGTTCCTTGAAGTCCCGCATCAGCCGCTCCAGGGTGGCGACATTCGCCCTCTTCATCCGCTGGCGGACCATCCACCGGCCCAGGCCCAGGAAGTTCATTCTGGAAAGGGGGCCCTTCTCCAGGCCGCTCTTCTTCAGCCGCTGGAGGCCCCAGAAGGTGAAGTAGATGGAGGCCTCCATCCCCATCGCCAGCGCGCCGGAGCCGATGATCAGCGCGCTGTAGACTTTGTCCATATCCCCGCTGTGGAGAACGATCGTGACCCGTTCGGGTCGCTGTGCCTCGCTCATAGCGCCTCCCTCGGCGGCCTCATCCGCCGCCGCAACACGGCCCGGCCGGGTGTGGAGGAGGGTCCACCCCCAGAAGCGCAGAGAGGCGGGCCCGGTCAAACCCGACGACCACCTCGTCCCCGACCCGCACGACCGGGGTGGTCATCACCCCCAGTTCCTCCAGTTCCCGGAGGGCCGCCGCGTCCTCCATCACGTCCCGCTCCACATAGGCGATGCCGTTTTCGGAAAGGAACCCTTTCACCCGGTCACAGAAGAGTCAGCCCTTCTGGGTGTAGAGAACGACGGATCGTTCGTCCATCATCACCTCCTGCGAACGATGCGGTATGACGTGCCAGGCACTTCTGGAAGTGCCCGGCCCGTGTCCGGTGGCCCGCGCCGCGCCCGCCCTTATCGGCGGATGCGAATCGTCCAATCCGTCTCCGTCCCCTCCACGCTGATGAGTTCCAGCCCCAGCGCCCGCACCGCCATGGGAATCTCCTCCCGCGATGCGGGGTGGGTGCCAACGACAACGATGACATCGCCCGGCTGGGCCTGGCGGATCGCCTTGCGGGTCTCCACCAGCGGCACCGGGCAGGTCTCTCCCCGGCAGTCCACCAGAATCTCGGCCATGGCATCCTCCACGACAAAAATGCCCGGCACCTTTCCGGTGCCAGGCATTTTAGCCAGCGAACTCCACGATGACCTCCTTCACGTCCCAGCGGTGGCCCAGTTTCTCCTCTATGTCCTCCTTCATCACCGGGGCGAACTGGTGATCGGGCGGGAGGTCCAGCACCACCCGCACCACCCCGTCCTGCACCTCAATCTCTTTGACCAGTTTGGTGCGGACGATGTCCAGGCCGACCACCGGGTTCATCACGTGCTTCAGCCGTTTGCGGACAAACTCCACCGTGGTGGGCTCTTTCTCCTTGACCAGGCCGTGCCGCTCCTCGTAGTTCTGGATCGCGGCCCGCAGGCCGTCCACCGCCAGGACGGAGCAGTGGACCTTGACCGGCGGGAGCCCGCCCAGGGCCCTGGAAGCCTCCTCCCAGGTGATTTTCTTCGCCTCCTCCAGCGTCTTCCCCTTCGCCAGTTCGGTGATGATGGAGCCGGTGGCGATGTTGGACGCGCACCCGTAGGACTCAAACTTGATGTCGGTGATCACGTGGGTCTGGGGGTCCACCTTCAGATAGACGGCAACCATATCGCCGCAGGCGGGGCTCCCCTCCACGGCCTTCGCGTCGGCGTCTTCAATCCGCCCCACGTTGCGTGGGTTGCGGAAGTGTTCCATAACGATCTCACTGTACGGCAGTGGCATGGTTCATTCCTCCGGGAAACGTGAAACGTGAAACGTGAAACGTGAAACGTGATGCGTGATGCGTGATGCGTGATGCGTGATGCGTGCTCCGTGCGACCTGCTCCCTGCTCCCTGCTCCCTGTCCCCTGCCCTACTCCTTCCCCAGCGGGCTGATGCGCCGGAGTTCGCGGACGACTTCCTTGATGGCCTCCACGACCCGGTCCACATCCTCCTCCTTGTTATAGCGGCCGAAGGTGAAGCGGACCGAGCCGTGGGCCCGTTCGTGGTCGCCGCCGATGCCCAGGATGACGTGGCTGGCCTCCAGGGAGCGGCTGAAGCAGGCGGAGCCGGTGCTGACGGCGAAGCCGCGCATATCCAGGTGCAGGAGCAGCGACTCCCCCTCCACAAACCGGAAGGAGACGTTGGCGTTGTGCGGGAGACGGTGGACGGGATGGCCGTTCAGCCGGGTGTGCGGCACCTCGTTGAGCAGCCGCTCCAGCAGACGGTCCCGCATCTTCCTCAGACGCTCCGTCTCCTCCGGAGTGACCAGTTCCACCGCCGTGGCGAAACCGACCGCGCCGGGGATGTTCTCCACGCCGGGCCGCAGGTCAAACTCCTGGAAGCCGCCGTCCAGAATCTTCCTGATCGGCGTCCCCTTGCGGACATAGAGCCCTCCGATGCCCCTGGGGCCGTGGATGGTGTGGGCGGAGACGGTGATCAGGTCCACCGGGATCTCCCGTACGTCCAGCGGGACGCGGGGGAAGGCGTGGGTAGCGTCGGTGTGGAAGAGAACGCCCTTCTCCCTGCAGATTTCGGCGATGGCTCGGATGTCCTGAAGGGTGCCGATCTCCTGGTTGGCGGTCTGGATGGAGACCAGAATGGTCTCCGGGGTAATGGACTCCCGCAGATGGTCCAGGTCCACCCGGCCGGTCTCGTCCACGCGGACGTAGGTAGCCCGGAAGCCCTGGCGCTCCAGTGCGCGGACAGAGTGGAGGACGGGGAAGTCCTCAATGGGAGTGGTGATGATGTGGCGGCCTTTCTTCTCCCCCAGCGCGAGCGCGACACCCTTGATCGCCAGGTTGCTGGACTCGGTGTCGCCGGAGGTGAAGATGAACTCATCGGGGCTGGCGCCCAGGGCGGCGGCGATGCGGGCGCGGGCGTTATCCAGCGCCTCGCGGGCGTCCAGGCCGATGGAGTAGCCGAACTGGGAAGTCGCCACGGCGTAGACGTCAAAGAAATACGGCTTCATCGCCTCCAGCACCCGCTCGTCCAGGCGGGTGGCGGCAGCGTTATCCAGGTAGACCAGGTTCTCGTACACAACTCCTCCTTGGGCCAGCGGCCTTCCGTTTCCTCCTGATTATACCACACTCGGAGCATAAAGTCAATACCCGTCTATTAAATCTGTGTTAGAGAGCCGGGCTCTGGATAAACCGGGCATAGCGCGGGATTCACCAGCATCGGCCCGTAGCGCAAGATTCATTTTGTGTGCCCCGCAACCAGGGCGACCTGCCGGCCGCCTCCAATCCGGGGGCGACCAGCCGGTCGCCCCTACAGTTGGCACCTGGGGCAACCAGCCGCCTCCGCACCCTCCCCTTATAAACTTTGCCTGTGGTGGAGGGTGCGGGGGACCAAAAACTGTCACCGACAGGACTCTTTGATTTCGTGCACCGTTCCGGAAGATCGGCAAATTGCCTTCTCTGGACTTTGGACAAACTGAAAGGGCCAGGGAGAGCGCCTTACCCACTACATACGTGGGCTTTATCCATTTGCCGATGCCCATCCATATGGATGGCTCGCAGGCTGAAATAAATTTCGGCTTAGAGCCTATCCGAATAACCCCGCTGCACGCAAGGCAACAAGAGCGCAAGCAAAATGCAGGAAAGCGATGTAATTTTCTGGGATGGTTCATAATAGGTTGACACTTTTCGCAAGCAGTCACTCCGATGTCAGGATTGGCCGCCTCAAAAATGCCTGCCAGGGGCAGCTTTTGCGTCCAATTGGGCTATTTTGCCTTCAAATCGGGAATAAAGTAGGCGCGCGTAATTTTTACCCCTTTCAAAAGTGTAAACCTATTTCCTGTGAAAATTGAACCATCCCAATTTTCTGCCTTCTTCTCCCAACGAACCAAAATCCGCCGGAAGCGGTTGAGCCAACTATGGGTTCGCTCTACAACCCACCGGCGGGCCCG